>NZ_JBEXSH010000238.1:0-10740 GCF_040613555.1 Streptomyces sp. NPDC006265 | reverse complement strand
CGGGGCTCCGCCGGCCGGAGACTGCTACCAGCTGCTGCTCGGCGTGCGCGAGCACCCGTCGCCGCGGCTCGGACGGGCGCTGATCGGGCGGGTGCAGGACGGGCCCCTGGCCGGCCTGACCGTCTACGACGCGCTGCACGACCCCCGCTCGGCCCAGCTGCTGCTGGACCGGCTGCGGCATCCGGGCACCGCGGGCCCCCTGCGCTTCGACTGCGCCCCGGACCAGCGGGTGCCCGCCGGACTGGTGCCACGGCTGCTGGACGCCGAGCAGTCCAACTCCTCGCTGGTGTACGGCGACGAGTACATCCTGAAGGTCTTCCGGCGCATCCAGCCGGGCGTCAACCCGGACCTGGAGGTGCCGGGCGCGCTGGCCCGCCAGGGCTGCCACCGTGTCCCGGCGCCCGTGGCCTGGTTCCAGACGAAGCATCCGTTCAAGGCCACCCTCGGCGTACTCCAGCCATATCTGCGGGACGCCTCCGACGGCTGGACGCTGGGGCTGAACGCGCTGGCCACCGGGGACGACTTCACGGTCCAGGCCCGGGCGCTGGGCGCGGCCACGGCGGAGGTGCACCTCGCGCTGGCGTCGGCGTTCCCCGTCGTCGGGCCCGGGGAGAACGGGCAGACGGCGGCCGCGATGACCGAGCGGCTGGACGCCGCCGCGCACTGCGTGCCCGCGCTCCAACCGTTCGTGCCGAGTCTGCGGACCGCGTTCGCCGCCCTCACCGGCTGCGACCCCGGGCCGCCCGCCCAGCGCATCCACGGCGACCTGCACCTGGGTCAGGTACTGCGGGCCGGGCGCGAGTGGTTCGTCATCGACTTCGAGGGCGAGCCGTCCCGGCCGCTCTCCGAACGGCGCAGCGCCCACTCCCCCGTGCGGGACATCGCCGGGATGCTGCGTTCCTTCGACTACGCCGCCCGGCAGCGCCGCCCCTGGCGCCCCGAGTGGGCCAGCCGCTGCCGCGAGGCCTACTGCGCCGGCTACGCCGCCCGCGCCGGCTGGGACCCACGCAAGAAACACGGACTGCTCCGCGCCTATGAGACGGACCGGGCCGTGTACGAGGTGCTGTACGAGGCACGGCACCGCCCCGACTGGCTGCCTGTACCGATGGCGGCGATCGAGCGCCTCGCTGTGAGAGGAGACTGAGCCGTGGCCCTGCGCGACACCTCAATCCCGGAGCCGTCCGGCCCCGTCCCGAGCACGACCGCCCCCGCCCTGAGTCCGCAGGACCGCGGGCGCCTGCTGGCGGGTGCCCATCACGATCCGCACGCGCTGCTGGGTGCCCACCCGGTGGCCGGCGGGATCGTGTTCCGGGCACTGCGCCCCTTCGCCCACGCGATGAGCGTGGTGATCGGCGGCAGGCGCACGGCCCTCGTCTCGGAGGGCGACGGCCTCTTCTCGGGTGTGCTGCCGCTGGACGCGGTCCCCGAGTACACACTGCACGTGGCGTACGAGGGCGGTGAGCAGGAGACGCACGATCCATACCGCTTCCTGCCCGCGCTCGGCGAGCTCGACCTGCACCTGATCCGCGAGGGCCGGCACGAGGAGCTGTGGCAGGCGCTCGGCGCGCAGCCCATGACCCACGAGGGCGTGGCCGGCACCCGGTTCACGGTGTGGGCGCCGAACGCGCAGGGCGTGCGGGTCGCCACGGACTTCACCCACTGGGACGGAACGCAGTTCCCGATGCGGTCCCTGGGCGACTCGGGCGTGTGGGAGCTGTTCCTGCCCGGCGTCGGCGAGGGCACCGCGTACAAGTTCGAGATCCACTCCCGGTACGGCCACCGCTTCCTCAAGGCCGACCCGATGGCCCGGCGCTGCGAGGAGCCGCCGAACACGGCGTCGATCGTGACGGCCTCGCACTACGAGTGGGGTGACACCGAGTGGATGGCGCACCGCGCCGACACGCCGGTGCACGAGGCGCCGTTCTCGGTGTACGAGGTGCACCTGGCGTCGTGGCGGCCGGGGCTGACATACCGTCAGCTCGCCGAGGAACTCCCCGCGTACGTCAAGGACCTGGGCTTCACGCACGTCGAGCTGATGCCGGTCGCCGAGCACCCCTTCCACGGGTCGTGGGGCTACCAGGTCACGGGCTTCTACGCACCGACGTCCAGGCTGGGCACGCCGGACGACTTCCGGTTCTTCGTCGACGCCTGCCACCGGGCCGGTATCGGCGTGATCATGGACTGGGTGCCGGCGCACTTCCCGAAGGACGACTGGGCACTGGCCCGGTTCGACGGGGAGCCGCTGTACGAGCCCGGTGACGACCGGCGCGCGGAGCACCCGGACTGGGGCACGTACGAGTTCGACTTCGGCCGCACCGAGGTGCGCAACTTCCTCGTCGCCAACGCCGTGTACTGGTGCGAGGAGTTCCACATCGACGGGCTGCGCGTGGACGCCGTCGCCTCCATGCTCTACCTGGACTACTCGCGCGAGGACGGCCAGTGGGAGCCCAACGCCTACGGCGGCCGGGAGGACCTGGCGGCGATGGGATTCCTGCAGGAGATGAACGCGACCGTCTACCGGCGGGCGCCGGGCGTGGTCACGATCGCGGAGGAGTCCACCGCCTGGGGCGGTGTGACCCGGCCGACCGACACCGGCGGGCTCGGGTTCGGGCTGAAGTGGAACATGGGCTGGATGCACGATTCGCTGGAGTACATCTCCCACGAGCCGGTGCACCGCAAGTACCACCACCACGAGATGACGTTCTCGATGGTGTACGCCTACAGCGAGAACTACGTGCTGCCCATCTCCCACGACGAGGTCGTGCACGGCAAGCAGGCGCTGGTGTCGAAGATGCCCGGCGACTGGTGGCAGCGGCGCGCCACCCACCGTGCCTATCTCGGCTTCATGTGGGGTCACCCCGGCAAGCAGCTGCTGTTCATGGGACAGGAGTTCGCGCAGGGGGCCGAGTGGTCGGTGGAGCGGGGGCCGGAGTGGTGGCTGCTCGACGACGGCTACCACTCGGCGGGCGACCACCGGGGCGTGCGCGATCTGGTCCGCGATCTGAACACCGCCTACCTGGGGACGCCCGCCCTGTGGCAGTGCGACACCCGCCCGGAGGGCTTCAGGTGGGTGGCGGTGGACTCGGCCGACGACAACGTCCTCGCGTTCCTGCGCTACGACGCCGAGGGCGGTCCGCTGCTGGCGGTGTCGAACTTCTCCCCCGTCGTGCGGCAGGACTACGGCCTGTGGGTGCCGGGTGACGTCGTCGCCTGGGAGGAGCGCCTCAACACCGACGACAGGCGCTACGGCGGCAGCGGCGTCACCAACCCGGACCCGGTCAAGCCGGAGTGCGGCCGTGTCCGTCTCACGCTGCCTCCGCTCGCCACGGTGTGGCTGACGCCGTTCGCCGTGTGAAGTCCTGTCGCCCCGGCAGGTGTCCCACCCACCTGTGAGGGGCACTGGGGGTCGTACCACCGGGAGCACCCGGTGGTACGGCGCGGCAGGGCACAGAAGGGCGGGCATCAGGTGCGCACCGTGGGAGTGGAGGAGGAACTCCTCCTGGTCGATCCGGAGACCGGGGAACCCCGGGCGCTGTCCGCAGCGGTGCTCGCCCGGGCGGAGAGGGACGACGCCGATCAGGACGTCTTCGAGAAGGAACTCCACGAACAGATGCTGGAGTTCGCCACCCATCCCCAGTCGTCCATGGAGGGCCTGCGCGCGGAGATCGTCCGGTGCCGCAACGAGGCCGCCCGGCACGCGGGGGAGATCGGCTGCACCGTGGCGGCGCTCGCCACCTCACCGCTGCCCGTCAGCCCGGCCGTCGGAGTCAACCGGCGCTACCAGTGGATGGCGCAGCAGTACGGCATCGCCACCCGGGAGCAGCTCGTCATGGGCTGTCATGTACATGTGTCGGTCGCGTCCGACGACGAGGGCGTCGCGGTCGTCGACCGGCTGCGGCCGTGGCTTCCCGTGCTGCGGGCGCTGAGCGCGAACTCGCCGTTCTGGCAGGGCAAGGACACCGGGTACAGCAGCTATCGCAGCCGGGTGTGGCTGCGCTGGCCGTCGGCCGGCCCGACCGAGCTCTTCGGCTCGGCCGAGCGGTACCACCGTCTGATCGCGGACATGGTGGCCACCGGGGCCCTCCTCGACGACGGGATGATCTACTTCGACGCGCGGCTGTCCCAGCGGTACCCGACGGTGGAGCTCCGCGTCTCGGATGTGTGCCTGCACTCCGGCACGGCCGTGCTGATCGCCACGCTCGTCCGCGGGCTGGTGGAGACCGCCGCGCGCGAGTGGCGGGAGGGCCGTGAGCCGCTCGGCCACAGTGTCAGCCTGCTGCGGCTGGCCGACTGGCAGGCCGCCCGGTCCGGTCTCTCGGGCGAACTGCTGCACCCGGGGACGATGCGGCGGATGCCCGCCGAGGCCGTCGTGCGTGCCCTGCTGGACCATGTCGAGGAGGCTCTCGACAGTACGGGCGACCTGGAGGGGGCCGGGACCGCCTGCGAGGAACTGCTGCGGGAGGGCAACGGCGCTCAGGTGCAGCGCGCGCTGATGGAGCGCACGGGGAGTCTGCGGGACGTCGTCACCGAGTGCGTCCGCCAGACGCAGGCGTGAGGCGTTCCGCCCTGCTCGGACGGCGGTTCAGAGGATGAGGACGAGGGCATAGGCCAGGAAGAACGCCGCGATCAGCACCGCGATGACGATGATCACGGCCAGGGGGCCCTTGGACCAGCCCTTGGTCGGGTTGTGCGTCTCGCGGGGCAGCGTCTCGGGCATGCTGCTCTCCGCGGGTGGGGTCTCGCCCGGCGGTACACCGCCGCCGGGTTCCAGACCGGGGGTGCGTTCGGGTTCCGGATCGGGGCTGATGTGAGTCATGCCGTCCGAGTCCCCCGATCACGCCGAGATCATCAGCGGGTCCACTTCCGAATTTTCCGACCCCGAAGGGTCCTGACTCGACTACATTCGAGCACCGCCGATGACGGTACCCGTCGGCAACGTCACACCCCGTACACGTCAGGAGCAGTGCATGCGCGACCTCGCCCTCGCTCCCCCGGCCGTGGCGCCCCTGACCGGCGGGCTCGCCGACAGCGTCTTCGAGACGGCGGACCGCGAACCTGCCCGGCCGATGCTCGCCCGCCGGGCCGACCCCGCCTCCGCGACCTGGGAGGAGGTGACGGCGATCGAGCTGCGCGATCAGGTGGTGGACGTGGCCAAGGGGCTGATCGCCTCCGGGATCGCGCCGGGTCACCGCGTGGCGATCATGGCGCGCACCCGGTTCGAGTGGACGGTCCTGTGCTACGCGCTGTGGGCCGTGGGCGCCGAGGTCGTCCCGGTCTACCCGACGTCGTCACGCGACCAGGTGGAGTGGATCCTGCGGGACGCCGGCTGTGTGGCCGTGGTCGTCGAGGACGAGCAGGGCGTCATGACCGTCGGCTCGGTGTGCGCGTCGCTGCCGCTGTTGCGCCACGTCTGGCAGCTGGACGCGGGCGCCCTGGAGGAGCTGACGGGCCGCGGGGAGTTCATCCCGATCGCCACGGTCGACTCGATGCGCCGGATCGTGCTGCCGGACTCCACGGCCGTCATCGCCTACACCTCCGGCACCTCCGGCCACGCCATGGGCTGCGCCCTCAGCCACCGCAACCTGGCCGGCCCCTGTGACACGCTGCTGGCGGGCTGGGGGCACACGGCGGCGCCGCGCGGGGAGCAGGGCTCCGTGCTCGCGTTTTTGCCCTTCTCCCATGTGTACGGGCTGATGATCCAGGGGCTGTGCGTGCGCGGCGGGCTGCTGATGGGGCACCAGGGCGATCTGAGCGGGGAGGCGCTGTCGTCGGCGCTGCGCACCTTCCGGCCCACGTACCTCTACGCGGTCCCGTCGGTCCTCGAGAAGATCTACAAGAACTTCCTGCGCACGGCTCAGCAGGGGGGTCACGGCGGACTGTTCGCGCGGGCCGCGGAGACGGCCCGGGACTTCGCCGCCGCTCTGGAGCGCCAGCGGCTCGGCCGCGGCCGCGGGCCCGGCTTCGACCTGCGGCTCCAGCACGCCCTGTACGAGCGCACGGTGTACCGCAGACTGCGAACGGCGCTGGGCGGGCGGGTGCGGCGGGCGACGTCCGGCGGCTCACCCCTCAGCCGCGATCTGTCCCTCTTCTACGAGGGCATCGGCATCTACGTGCACGACGGGTACGGCCTGACGGAGACCGCCGGCGGGGTGACGATGCAGCCGCTCGGCCGGGAGAAGTCGGGGACGGTCGGGCAGGCACTGCCGGGCATGGAGATCCAGGTGGCCGAGGACGGGGAGATCCTGGTGCGCGGTCCGTCGGTGTTCCAGGGGTACGTGGGCGACCAGGCCGCCACCCGGGCCGCGCTGCGCGGCGGGTGGCTCGCCACCGGGGACCTCGGGCGGCTGGACGCGGAGGGCTATCTGACGATCACCGGCCGCAAGAAGGACATCATCATCACCAGCAGTGGCAAGAGCGTCGCCCCGCTGGCCCTGGAGCAGCGGCTGCGGATGCATCCGCTCATCCACCAGGCCGTGGTCGTGGGGGACAACCGGCCCTGTGTCGGCGCGCTGATCACGCTGGATCCGGAGTTCCTCGCGCACTGGCGGGCCGGGCTGGCGCTGCAGGGCGAGATGCGGGAGGCCCGCGAGGAGAACGCGCTGCGGGAGGAGGTCGCGCGGGCCGTGGCCGCGGCCAACAGCGTCGTGTCACCATCGGAGTCGATCCGGGTATTCCGGGTGCTGCCGGAGTCGTTCGACGTGACCAACGGGCTGCTCACGCCGTCGATGAAGCTGCGCCGGGACGAGATCGTGCGGCACTACGCTTCCGAGATCGACGCGATGTACCAGTCACGTCGGCGCCCAGGGCGGCCGAGTACCCCGGACGAACCGTCGAACTGGGACGATTCCGACAACGTGTTCCGCTGATGGTGCGGCCGGACGCGTAGGCCCCGTCCACTCGGGAACACGCAACAGTGGCGACGCATGAGAAAGGACGACAGCCCTGACGACAGCCCTCGCTGACGCCCGGGCCGGAAAGGCGATATGTCAACCGAGCCGCGTGGGGACGACGCCCTGACCTCCGAGGAGATCCCGAGCCGCACGAACAGCTTCGTGGGCGAGCCGCATGACGTGACAGGCGCGCGGCTGGCCGCGGAGGAGTTCTTGCGTGTTCTGGCACGCTCCTCCCCGCCCTCTGCCCCCGAGTACTGGGACGACATACTGCTGGTGGTGACGGAACTGGCCGCCAACGCGGTCCAGTACGCCCCGGGCCCGTTCGCCCTGCGGATGCGCCGGACCTTCGACGGGGTGCATGTGGTCCTGCATGACACCAGCACCACGGAACCCGCCCCTCGCCCCTTCGATCCGCGCAGCGGCGGCGGGGGCATCGGCTGGCACCTGATCCACACGCTGTGCGACCAGGTGAGCGTGGTGGCCGACGACCGCGGCAAGGACGTGCACGTGTTCTTGCCCTGGTGAGCTTCTCACCGTGGTGAGCCGGGAGCGGCACGGGCGCGGCGCGCCCGTGACCGGCTCAGACCGAGGCCGTCTCGCGCGGCGGCAGCCGGTCGTAGTAGTCCCCCACGGCCCGCAGGTACTCCCGGTCCCTCGTCTCGCTGTCGGTCTGGAAGCGGGGCGCCGCCTTGGCGTCTCCCCTGCTGCAGGCCAGTGTGACCTTCCTCCCCTGTGTGTCGATGCCGGTGACCACGCCGGCCGGTACCAGGACGCTGCGGCCGAACACCCAGACGCCGGTGTCGACGACCAGGTGCCGCATGTCGTGCGGGGCGGCCTCCCGGTCCACGTGCCCGATCGTGCCGTCGGTCGCGGCGACGGCGTAACCGGTCAGGTCCTGCCCCTCGGTGTGACCGCTGTCCGGCGCGTACGACCAGATTCTGTCGATGGCCACGCTGCTCCATCCTCCCTGGCGATGTGCTGATCGCGATTCCTCCGGCGGACGCCTCGCGCCCGACCCGTTCCACAGCAGCAATTACCCTGCTGCCGCAAGCGCATTCGGCGCACACACCTGCGACCGCGGGCGACTTCCGGCGGGCCGGTCCCGACGATGTTCGGATGACGGTGCATGGAGGGTGGCTTCCGGGGTAATCGCGGGGGCGCGGTGACATCCGAAGCCCGTCAGTGAAGGGAGACGCATGAGAATCGGCATTCGAGTCCGGAGAACGACCGGGATCCCCTCGCACCGCGGTCATCCCCAGAGGTGACCAGCCCAGGCCGTAGCACTTGTTGGAGGTATCCGTGCCCCTCGCCCAGAACCCGCTGTCCGTGGAAGTACAACTGCCCCGGGAGGACGTGGCCCTGATCACGGTCGACGGCTACCTGGACGTCGACACCGCGACCGAGTTCCAGGCCCATCTGGCCAACCAACTCCACCACGGCCGACGGCATTTCCTGCTCGACCTCTCGTCCGTCCCCTTCATGGACTCGTCCGGGATGAACATCATTCTCCGGGTGTACCAGGAGACCCGTAAGACCGAGGGCAGTGTGCACGTCATCAGCCCGACGCCGGCCGTGCGGCGCATCCTCGATCTGACCGGTGTCAGCATCACGGTGCCCATATCGGAGAGCCTCGACGAGGCCCTGGCCCGTGTGGACGCGGGGGCCGACCTCCCGGAGGAGCCGAGCGTCTGACGGTCCGGGTGCCCTTGGGCACGGCGTCGGCGAAGACCGGGGCCCGGTGCCCTCGCTCCGCCCTGCCCGGACGCCGAATCCCCCTTCGCTCGCCGGGAACGGCGGGCGCCAACCGCCGTTTCCCTGAACCGGATCACTTGCACCGGAGCAGGTGTCGTGCGAGGTCGGCACATGGATAGAGTTGTCGCCCGGCAAGTGTCACATCGCCGTCTCGTTGCCAGAAGCGGGCTCGGTCGACGCAACGCGGATGAGGAGAGAACCAGGTGCCGGAGCACGAAACGGACGGACAGCTCGCCACGCCCACCGAAGAGGTCAGGGATTTCCTGCACCGCCGACATGAGCAGATCGCCCAGCGGTGGGCGGACGAGCCCCTGTTCCGCACCGTGTTCACCGTCTCGCGCGACGAGGCGGTGGAAGCGGGCAAGGTCATCGTGGACGCGCTGGCCCAGGTGGCCGACTCGGGCCAGGTGGAGGACCCGGACGCCGCCGGATTCAGCGCCGTGCGCGAGCAGCTGGGCCGGATGGGGGCGGCCCGCTCCCGTGCCGGGCTGTCCAACACCCAGATCTCCAGCGAGCTGGCCGCCCTGCGACCGCCCGTGGAGAACCTGCTGGCCGCCGATCTGGAGCAGGCGCAACCCGAGCACCTGCGGGCCTGTTCGACCGCGCTGACGGTGCTGATGGGCACTCTGCGGCTGGTGGCCATGCAGACGGCGCTGAGCGAGTGGCAGGCGCTCAGCGACCGGCAGCGGATGCAGCTGATGGAGGTGGCCACCCCCGTCATCCGGCTGTGGGACGGCATCGTGGCCGTGCCGCTCATCGGGACGCTCGACAGCGCCCGCAGCCAGATCGTGATGGAGACGCTGCTGAACGCCGTCGTCGAGCAGCACGCGCGGTTCGCGATCCTCGACATCACCGGGGTGCCGACGGTCGACTCGCTGGTGGCGCAGCACCTGATGAAGACGGTCGCCGCGGCGCGCCTCATGGGCGCCGAGTGCATCGTCTCGGGCATCCGCCCCGCCATCGCGCAGACCATCGTGCATCTCGGCCTGGACCTGGACGTGATCACCCGTGCCAGCCTCGCCGACGCACTCGGGTACGCGCTGCACCAGCTCGGCGCCGACATCGTGAACTCGGGTGCGGGTCAGCGGTGAACGAAGACCACCTCCGTCCCGTGACCGGCCATGTGCCGGTCCTCCGGCTCGGCGACGTCCTGCTGGTCACGCTCCAGGGGGACCTGCACGACAGCACGGCGCAGCAACTCCAGCAGGACCTCTCGGAGACCATCTCCCGTACCGGGGTACGCGGGGTCCTCATCGACATCTCCGGTGTGGAGATCGTCGACTCCTTCCTCGGCCGGGTGCTGGCCGAGATCGCCGCGCAGTCCAAGCTGCTGGCCGCGCGCACCGTGGTGGCCGGGATGCGCCCTGCGGTCGCCATCACCCTGGTCGAACTGGGTCTGACGCTGCCGGGGCTGAGCACCGCGCTCAGTACCGAGGCGGGCATGGAGCTCCTCGCGCAGCAGGCCCCGGTGACCCGTCCCGGCAGCCCGCGTCAGGAGAGTCCGTGATGCACACCGCCGCGGGCGTCGAGGCCTGCCTGCCCATCCGGTCGGACATGGACCTGGTGTGGGTGCGACAGCACGTACGGCAGGCCGCTGCCCGGCTCGGCTTCGGCCTGGTGGACCAGACCAAGCTCGTCACCGCGGCCAGCGAGCTGGCCCGCAACACCCTGGTGCACGGTGGTGGCGGACAGATGGACGCGACCCAGGTCGGCAGGGCGGGTGCGCAGGGGCTGCGGCTGGCCTTCACCGACGAGGGGCCGGGCATCGCCGACCTCGACCTGGCGCTGAGCGACGGCTACACCTCCGGCGGCGGCCTGGGGATGGGGCTGAGCGGCGCGCGGCGGCTGGTGCACGACTTCGACATCGACACCACGCCGGGCTCGGGCACCACGGTGCGGGTGACCTGCTGGGTGGGCCGGCCGCCGCGTCCGCGCGGGGAGGTCTGATGCCGCGCGTGTGGGACGTGCCGGTGCGGGACTCGACCCGGGTGCGCGACGCGCGGGTCGCGGCGGAGGCCGCCGCCGCGCTGGCCGGGCTGGACCAGCCGATCGCCAGCGCCAGTCACAAGCAGGAGATCGTCAAAGCGTTCGCCGA
>NZ_JBEXSH010000237.1:0-10755 GCF_040613555.1 Streptomyces sp. NPDC006265 | reverse complement strand
GGTCTCCATCGGGAAGACCTCGGAGACGGTCAGGTAGGCGCTGGAGGCGCCGGCCGAGGCGAGGAACAGCACCGCGCACCAGCAGGCCGTCATCGTGGTCGCGCTCAGCGAGCCCTGGTCGAAGAGCCAGGCCGTGCCGAAGAGGAGCAGGCCGGACAGGATGTACGTGCCGGAGATCATGGTGCGCCGGCCGACCGTGTCGAAGAGCTTGCCGAGGAGCAGCGGGCCGAAGAAGTTGCCGATGGCGATGACGGCGAAGTAGTAGCCGGTGTTGCCGCTCGGGACGTCGAAGAACGTCGTCAGGATCGCGCCGAAGCCGAAGGTGATCGCGTTGTAGAGGAACGCCTGGCCGATGAAGAGGGAGAAGCCGAGGATGGCGCGCTTGCGGTAGTCGGAGAAGACCGTGCGGCCGATCTCCAGGAAGGAGACGCTGCGGCGCTGGTGGATGGTGATCTCGCCGTCGGGGCGCGGCAGCGGGTCGTCCCGCTCCTCCTCGATCTTGCGTTCGATGGAGGAGACGATGCGTTCCGCTTCGTCGTCGCGGCCGTGGATCAGCAGCCAGCGTGGGCTTTCGGGGACGTGCCGCCGGACGAGGAGGATCACCAGGGCGAGGACCGCGCCGAGCGCGAAGGTGAGGCGCCAGCCGACGTTCGCCGCGAAGATGTCCGTGTCCAGGGCGACGATCGACAGCAGCGAGCCGAAGACCGCGCCCAGCCAGAAGCTGCCGTTGATCATCAGGTCGGTGCGGCCGCGGTACTCCTTGGGGATCAGCTCGTCGATCGCGGAGTTGATGGCCGCGTACTCGCCGCCGATACCGAAGCCGGTGAGGAAGCGGAAGAGGAAGAACCACCAGGTGTCGAAGGAGATCGCGGTGAGGGCGGTGGCCGCGAGGTACACGGCCAGTGTGATCATGAAGAGTTTCTTGCGCCCCCATGTGTCGGTCAGACGGCCCCAGAAGAGGGCGCCCAGACAGGCGCCCGCCACATACAGGGCGGCCGCCATGCCGGTGACCTCGCCGGATGTGATGGGCAGGCCGCTGCCGGGTTCCGACAGGCGGCCGGCGATGTTGCCGACGACGGTGACTTCGAGACCGTCGAGGATCCACACGGTGCCGAGGCCGATGACGATCGTCCAGTGCCAGCGCGACCACGGGAGGCGGTCGAGGCGGGCGGGGATGTCGGTGGTGATGGTTCGGCCGGTCTCGGCCTGCGCGGTGGTCATGGGCTCCCTCCCCATCGAGCGGAACCCGTCGGGTGCCCTGAGCGGTTTCTCTTAGGCCCTGAGATACCTCTCGCGCCCCGAGCCACCTCCCCTCGCCCTGAAGACCTCTCTCACGCCCCGAGCGCGTGCGACACCGTGTAGATCAGCAGGCCGGCCAGGGAGCCGACGACCGTGCCGTTGATGCGGATGAACTGCAGGTCGCGGCCGATGTTGGCCTCGATCTTCCGCGTGGTGTGCTCGGCGTCCCAGCTCGCCACCGTGTCGGTGATCAGCGAGGTGATCTCCTTGCGGTAGGTGGTGACGACGTAGACGGCCGCGCCCTCCACCCACTTGTCGACCTTGTCCTGGACCTTGCGCTCGGCCGCCATCCGCGAGCCCAGCGACAACAGGGACGCCCGCACACGCAGCCGCAGCTCGCTGCGCTCGTCCTCCGCCGCCGCGACGATCATGGATCGTACGGCCGTCCAGGCGCTGGCGATGAGGTCCTGGACCTCGCCGCGGCCCAGCACCTCGCCCTTGAGCCGCTCGACGCGGGCGCGGGTGTCGGTGTCGGACTGGAGGTCGGAGGCGAAGTCGGTGAGGAACCGGTCGAGGGCGCCGCGCGCGGGGTGGCCGGGCATGTCGCGCATCTCGGTGACGAAGCGCAGCAGTTCCTTGTAGACGCGCTCGCCGACCTTCTTGTCGACGAATTTCGGGGTCCAGCCGGGGGCGCCGCCCTGCACGGCGTCCATCACGGAGTCGCTGTGCAGCACGAGCCAGTCGTGGGCGCGGGTGACGACGAGGTCGACGACGCGTTTGTGGCCGCCGTCGGCGACGACCTTCTCCAGCATCTTGCCGATGCCGGGCCCGATCTCCTGGGCATTGGCCCGGCGGGTGATCGCCTCGCCGACCACGGCCTGGACGTCGGAGTCGCGCAGGACCGTCAGGGCTCCGCGCAGGGCGGTGGACAGCTCGGCGGTGACCCGGTCGGCGTGCTCGGGGACCGCGAGCCAGGCACCGAGGCGGCTGCCGATGCCCACGGCGCGCAGCCGCTGCCGCACGACGTCCTCGGAGAGGAAGTTCTCGCCGACGAACTCGCCCAGGGAGACGCCGAGCTGGTCCTTCTTGGTGGGGATGATCGCGGTGTGCGGGATGGGGATGCCGAGGGGGTGCCGGAAGAGGGCGGTGACGGCGAACCAGTCGGCGAGCGCGCCGACCATGCCCGCCTCGGAGGCGGCGGCGACGTAGGCCGCCCAGGTCCCGGCGCCGGAGTTGTGCGCCCACGTGGACAGGACGTACACCAGCGCCACGAACACCAGAAGTCCGGTGGCGGTGAGCTTCATCCGGCGTACGCCGCGCTGTTTCTCCTCGTCCGCCGGGCTGAACGTCGTCATCGCGCGGTTCACGGCGCCGCCGGGGCGGGCATGCTGCCCTCCGACGCCGGCGCCTTTTTCTGCTGCTTTCGTCCGTTCCATCCGCTCCACCCGATTGGTGATCCCGCACACATTGTCCCTTCCTGACCGACTCATGGAACGGATCAGGAGTTCCCGGCGTCTGTCGGAGGGGGTATTGCCACGGGGTCCTGTGAACTTCCCCCGGTCCATGACGCATCATGGGCACATCAGATCGGAGCCTTGGGCTCCCATCGCCCGAGGAGAACAACACAGCATGACCCGAGGACGTGCCGGGGGTGTGGGGGAATCCCCCACTAGGTACCGGGCCCTCCTGGCCTTGGTCGTCGCAGCGATCGTGGGCCTTTCCACCGCCATATACGTCGGAGTGGGGTCCGACGACGGCCTGCGCAACCGGAACGCCGTCGGCGACGGTCGCGCCCCTCACAACTCCGCCGCACCCGCCTCCACCGGCACCTGGGTCGGCACCTGGTCCGCGTCCCCCTCCGCCGCCGAACCCGGCACCGAGGCCACGGGCATGGCGGACCGTTCGGTCCGCAACGTCGTCCACACCAGTGTCGGCGGTACGAGTGCCCGCGTGACGCTGTCCAATCTCTACGGCCAGTCGCCGCTGAGCATCACGCGGGCGACGATCGCCGTCTCGGCGGGCAGCGGTACGGCGGCGGCAGTCGCGGACACCATGCGGCAGCTGACCTTCAGCGGCGGTCCCACGGCCGTCATCCCGCCCGGCCGGCAGGTGATGAGCGACGCCGTACAGGTCGTCGTCCCGCACGACTCCGACGTCCTGATCACCACCTACACGCCGACCAGCTCCGGCCCGGTCACCTACCACCGCCACGCCCGCCAGATCTCCTACGTCGCCCAGGGCGACGTCACGCAGGACGCCACGGGCACGCCGTACACCGAGCGGACCGGGTCCTGGCGATACCTGACCGCGCTGGACCTGCTGAGCAACGAGTCCGACGGCACGGTCGTCGTCCTCGGCGACTCGCTGACCGACGGCATCACCTCCACGCCGGACACCAACAGCCGCTGGACCGACGTGCTCTCCGACCGGCTACGCGCGCAGATCGCGGCCGGCCGGGACCTGCCCCGCTACAGCGTCGTCAACCAGGGCATCAGCGGCAACCAGGTCCTCGCCGACGGGCTCGGCCGCCCCGCGGACAACCCCAGCGGGCTGAACCGCTTCGGGCGGGACGTGCTGGAGCGGACGAACGTCAAGGTCGTCGTCATCGACCTCGGCGTCAACGACATCCTGCGCAACCCGCGGCTCGCCGACCCGAACGCGATCACCGCCGGGCTGCGCACGATGGTGGGTCAGGCCCACGCGCGTGGCGTGAAGGTGGTCGGAGCGACGCTGATGCCGTTCTACGGGCACCGGGGCTACACGGAGGCACGCGAGGCGGTACGCCAGACGATCAACGCGCAGATCCGCGCCGGGCGGGTGTACGACGCCGTGGCCGACTTCGACCAGGCGCTGCGTGACCCGTACGACCCGCGGCGGCTGCGGTCCGACTACGACTCGGGGGACCATCTGCACCCCAGCGACAAGGGGTACGCGCGGATGGCGGAGTCGTTCGACCTGGAGACGCTGAAGGGGTCGGCGCCGGCGGAACTGTAGTCCCGTCTCGCACCGTCCTGTCTCCTCCCGTGCCCGTCGCCTTTTCGCAGGCGGCGGACACACGGCTGCCGGGGCTCGGTGCCGCCCGTGCTGGGGCTCAGCTCTCCCCGCCCAGCTCCCGCCGCCCCGACCGGCGCTCCAGCTTCTCCTGGCGCCGCTCCTCCCGGATACGCAGCTTCTCCGTCCGGGTCAGCTTCCGCTGGACCCCGACGCCACCCCACAGCGCGAACCCGGTCACGATCACCCGCGGGGCGCCCGGTTGCCCGGGCACACCCTCCTCGCGGTGGTCGAAGCCGCCCATGATGCCGATGCCGCGGACGACGACCTCGACCCCGGGCGGCACGATCACCTCCACCCCGCCCATGATCGCGACGGCGTTGATCTCGACCTCGCGGTCGGCGAAGTCCGCCTCGCGCAGGTCGATCTCCCCGCCGCCGCAGAAGGCGAGGCAGGTGAACCGCCGGGGCATCGTCCAGCGCCCCTTGCGCTGGAA
Source organism: Streptomyces sp. NPDC006265 (assembly GCF_040613555.1). Classification (NCBI taxonomy): domain Bacteria; kingdom Bacillati; phylum Actinomycetota; class Actinomycetes; order Kitasatosporales; family Streptomycetaceae; genus Streptomyces; species Streptomyces sp. NPDC006265. The sequence goes on along the minus strand of NZ_JBEXSH010000237.1, from coordinate 6,029 downwards.
GCCGGACATCACGGCGACGGCCCACGTGGAGGAGCCCTCGCCGCCGGTGATCCGCCCGGACCAGTCCGGGCCGGCCACCGGGTCCTTCGTCAGGGCCACCGCCGGGACGGTCACGCCCGCGGCCGGCAGGTCCCGGGTGATCGGGGTCAGTTCCCCGTACGTCCGGGCCTTGTACGTCGCGTCGAGCCGCTCCTCGAACTCCTCCATGTCGAGGCGCCCCTCGGCGAGGGCGTCCCGCAGGATGCCGGCTACCTGTTCACGGTCGGCGTCGGAGGCGCGGAGGTCCGGGACGGCGTCGTCGGTCATACACAGCAGCCTACGAGTTCACCCCGCCGGGGGCTACGAGATCGCCCGCTCGGCCTGTTCCCCGTACATGGTGGCGATGACCGCCTCGATGTCCGGCTCCCGCACCGACAGGTCCACCAGCGGATACTCGGCCGCGATCCGTGCCACGAGCGGCGCCGCCGACTCCCCCGCCGGGAACGCCAGCCACTGGCGCGGTCCCTCCACGCGGACGACCCGGGCGGGTGCCGGTGCCTCGATCGGCGGCAGTTCCCGCTCCAGGTCCACCACCAGGGTCCGCTCGCTCTCCCCCACCTCGTGCAGCCCGGCGAGCGGACCGTCGTACATCAGACGCCCGTGGTCGATGACCATCACCCGCTTGCACAACTGCTCGATATCCTGGAGGTCGTGCGTGGTCAGCAGCACCGTGGTGCCGCGCTCGGTGTTCAACTCCCGCAGGAACTCCCGCACCTTGGACTTGGAGATCACGTCAAGGCCGATCGTCGGCTCGTCCAGGTACAGGACCTCCGGGTCGTGCAGCAGCGCCGCCACGATGTCGCCGCGCATCCGCTGGCCGAGGGAGAGTTGCCGTACCGGCACGTCCAGCAGGTCGCCCAGGTCGAGGAGCTCGACCAGACGGTCCAGGTTCTCCCGGTAACGGGCGTCCGGGATCCGGTACATGCGGTGCATCAGGCGGTAGGAGTCCAGCAGCGGCAGGTCCCACCAGAGCGTCGTACGCTGCCCGAACACCACGCCGATACGGTGCGCGAGCCGTGTCCGTTCCCGGGAGGGGTCGATACCGGCCACCCGCAGCCGGCCCGCGCTGGGGGTGAGGATGCCGGTCAGCATCTTGATCGTGGTGGACTTGCCGGCGCCGTTGGGGCCGATGTATCCGACCATCTCGCCGCGTTCCACCCGGAAGGAGATCGAGTCGACGGCCCGCACCTGCCGCCGCTCCCGCTTCATGAAGCCGGTCTTCTTGCGCACCTCGAAGACCTTCTCCACACCGTCGAGTTCGATGAACCCGCCTTCCGATCCGCCGAACCCGCCCTCCGACTGGCTGAACCCGCTCTCCGACCCGGTCAACTCAACTCCCTGTACTCCGGTACGAACGAAGCCCCGTCCGCCACGCCAGCCCAGCCAGGACACAGCAGGCCACCGCCACCAGCGGCGAGGCGAAGGCCGCCCACCCCGGCAGCCCGATCGGGTACGGACGCCCCAGCACATGGGCGGCGGGGACCCAGTTGACGAAGGCCAGCGGCAGCATGAAGGTCACGCCCCGCACCAGGTCCTTGCCGAACACCGACGGCGGATACTGCAACAGCGTCGTCCCGCCGTAGGTGAAGGCGTTCTGCACCTCGGCCGCGTCCTGCGCGTAGATCTGGAAGGCCGCGCCCGCCACGAACACCGCCGAGAAGATCGCCGCGCCGCTGACCACCATCACCGGCACCAGCAGCACCTTCGCCGCGCTCCAGTCGACGTCCACCGACATCAGCGCCCAGCCCAGCACCACCGCGCCCTGGGTGATCCGGCCCAGCCGCCGCAGCGCGAACCGGTCCGCCCCGACCTGCGCGAGCACCGGCGCCGGACGCACCAGCAGCGTGTCGAAGGAGCCGTCACGCATCCGGGCGCCCAGGACGTCCATCGAGCCCAGGGCCAGATCGGCGATCCCGAACGACGTCACGGACAGTCCGTACAGGAAGGCGACCTCGGGCAGCGACCAGCCGCCCAGCGAGTCCACCTGCGAGAACATCAGCAGGATCCCCACGAAGTCCAGGCCGGTCACCGTCAGATTGCCGAGCACCGTGACGACGAACGAGGCCCGGTAGGTCATGCTGGAGCGCACCCACATCCCGGCGATCAGCCGATAGGCCCGCAGCCCCTCGGCCACAGCAGTGCGCTCACCCACCCTGCACCACCACCCGCCGCGTCGCCGCCGACTGCATCAGCCGCCCCGCCCCCAGCAGCACCACCGCCCACGCCCCCTGGAAGACGAACGCCCCGAGCGGGTCCGTCTCCCCCATCAGCACGTCCGCCGGCATCTGGATCTGCGCCGCCCACGGCAGCGCCCGCACCACCTCGCCGAGCACGCCCGGGAAGGCGTTCAGCGGCAGCACCATGCCGGAGAAGAAGACGCCGGTGACCATCAGGACCTGGTTGACGCCCATGCCGTCCATCAGCCAGAACACGCTCAAGGCAGCCAGGTAGCGGATCCCGAAGCTCACGACCGTCGCCAGCAGCAGCGTGACCACGAAGGCCGCCCACCGGCCGGGCTCCGTCGGTAGCGCCATCGGGAAGAAGACCGCGCCGAACACGAACGGGATCACCCCCCGCCCCAGCATCTGGAACAGCGCCCGGCCCACGTCGCCCGCCAGCCACCACAGTTGAAGATCGGCCGGCCGGTACAGGTCGACGGCGATCTCACCGGTGCGGATGCGCTCCATCAGATCCTTCTCGGCGCCGCCGCCCTGGATCGCCAGCGTCGCGTAGAGGCACTGCCCGAGCCACACATAGGTCACCGCCTGCGCCTGGTCGTACCCCCCGAGATGCGGCTTCTCCTCCCACAGCGCCAGATACGTGTAGACGAGGATGACGCCGAAGACCGTGTTGGTGAACACCCCGGCCACCGTGGCCGCCCGATACGTCGCGTACCGCCGGAAACCACCCACCGCGACGGCCGCGTACAACCGTCCCGTGTCCACATCCGCCGCCCTCCTCGCCGCCCGGCACCGAAGCGCAGGAGCCTAGTGGCCCGACGAACGGGCGTGCCACGCAATTTCGGGGAGCGTCGAGGGCGCCGCGGGGCGGGTGCGGACCGGCCCAGACGGTACGATCCGTTGCGTCCGCGCGGGCCGAGGCGCCCGTGGCCAGGGCGAGCAGCGTGGCGGCGGTATCGGCCGGGCGGAGCGCAGGCGCCGTCGCGATCCACGACCGTGTCCCCCTTCGGGCGAATGTCGCGCAGGCGAGATCACGATTCGGGCAGGCGTGCGCAACAGCGTGTTTGACCCCGTGCCCGCCCGCGCACCCACTCGCATGCGGCCCGCCTCACCACACGGCTCACGACCCGGCCATCGATCAGGGAACTGATCAACGGATGGGACAGTCTTCATCACAGGGGCGCAAGAGCGAGCAGAGACGTACGGGAACGACGTACGACGCGAATCAGGAGTCCGTGCACGACATGAGTGACGAGCCTCAGCCGCAGCAGCCGAATCCGGGCTGGGCATCGAGAGAGCCGCAGGCGCACGCCGACGGCGACCCGGGCACGCCCGAGACCAAGGCGGCCGGGAAACGGAAGCGGACCGGCTGGCGCCGGATCATCCCGACCTGGCGCATGACGCTCGGCGGCTTCGTCATCGTCGTCCTGCTGCTGGTCGGCGGCTTCTTCCTGGGCTACTCGCTGGTGCAGATCCCCCCGGCCAACGCGCTCGCCACCAAGCAGGCCAACGTCTACCTCTACGCGGACGGCTCCGTGATCGCCCGCGACGGCGAGGTCAACCGCGAGAACGTCACGCTCCCGCAGATCTCCAAGGACGCCCAGCACGCGATCCTGGCCGCCGAGGACCGCGACTTCTACACCGAGTCCGCCATCGACCCCAAGGCCATGGTCCGCGCCGCCTGGAACACCGCCCTCGGCAAGGGCAAGCAGTCCGGCTCCACGATCACCCAGCAGTACGTGAAGAACTACTACCTGCGCCAGGAACAGACCGTCACGCGCAAGGCCAAGGAGTTCTTCATCTCGATCAAGCTGGACCGCGAGGTCAGCAAGGACCACATCCTCGAGGGCTACCTCAACACCAGCTATTTCGGCCGCAACGCCTACGGCATCCAGGCCGCCGCCCAGGCCTACTACGGCAAGGACGCCAAGGACCTCGACCCGGCCCGCGCCGCCTACCTCGCCGCGCTCGTCAACGCGCCCAGCCAGTACGACGTCGTCGCCCACCCCGAGAACCGGCGGGCCGCCGAGTCCCGCTGGAACTACGTCCTGGACGGCATGGTCACGAAGGGCTGGCTCAGCGAGTCGAAGCGGGCCGGCATGAAGTTCCCCGTGCCGAAGGAGTCCACCCTCTCCACCGGCATGTCCGGGCAGCGCGGCTACATCGTCCGGATCGTCAAGGACTACCTCGTCCAGAACAAGATCGTCGACGAGAGGCAGCTCGACGCCGGCGGCTACCGCATCACGACCACCCTGCAGAAGGGCAAGCAGGACGCGTTCGTGAAGGCCGTCAACGACAAGCTGATGTCCAAGCTCGACAAGAAGAACAACAAGGTCGACACCTACGTCCGCGCCGGCGGCGCCTCCGTCGACCCCAAGACCGGCAAGGTCGTGGCGATGTACAACGGCGTCGACTACGTCAAGCAGTACACCCCGAACGCCACGCGCAGGGACTTCCAGGTCGGCTCCACCTTCAAGCCGTTCGTGTTCACCTCGGCCGTCGAGAACCACTCCGAGACCCAGGACGGCCGCGTCATCACCCCGAACACCATCTACGACGGCACCAACAAGCGTTCCGTGCAGGGCTGGACCGGCGACCCCTACGCCCCCGAGAACGAGGACCAGCGCTCCTACGGCGACATCACCGTCACCAAGGCCACCGACAGCTCCGTGAACTCGGTGTACGCGCAGATGGCCGCCGACGTCGGCCCCGCGAAGGTCAAGCAGACCGCGATCGACCTCGGTGTCCCCGAGACGACCCCCGACCTCGCCGACGGCCCCGCCATCGCGCTCGGCACCGCCACCGCCAGCGTCCTCGACATGGCCGAGGCCTACGCCACCCTCGCCAACCACGGCCGGCACGGCACCTACACGATGGTCGAGAAGGTCACCAAGGAGGGCACGCCGATCGACCTGCCCGCGCGGCGCACCCGGCAGGCCGTGAGCCGCGAGGCCGCCGACACCACCACCTCCATGCTGCAGAGCGTCGTCCAGAACGGCACGGCCTCCGCCGCGCAGGCCGCTGGACGCCCCGTCGCCGGCAAGACCGGCACCGCCGAGGAGGACACGGCGGCCTGGTTCGCGGGCTACACCCCCGACCTCGCCACCGTCGTCTCCGTCATGGGCCAGGACCCCGTCACCGCCGACCACAAGTCCCTGTACGGCGCCATGGGCCTGGACCGCGTCAACGGCGGCGGCGCACCCGCCGAGATCTGGACACAGTTCACCGAGGACGCCCTCAAGAACAAGCCCGCCAAGGAGTTCGACCTCAGGCTCCAGCCCGGCGCCGACGTGTCACAGGCCCCCACCAGCGAGGCCCCGGCCGACCCGACCACCGGCGGCACCACCGACGGCGGCACGACCACCGGCGGCGAGGACACCGGCACCGAGACGCCCGGCCAGAGCCCCAGCGCCCCCGAGGGGCAGACCGAGGGCCAGACCGACGGCGGCACCACCGACGGCGGCACCGGCGGCGAATCCCCCACCGGCGGCGGCACCGCGGACGGCGGCACGAGCGACGGTGGCACGACGGACGGCGGTACGACGGACGGCGGCACCACGGAGGGCGGTGGCGGCGGCGACGCGAGCGACGGCGGCGCGACGGGCGGCCCGACCGGCCCCGGCTGGGGCGTGGTCCCGCAGGGCGCCCGCCGCGAGTAGCACGACGACGGCTCAGTGGCCGCGGGTCGCCGTGAGCCCCACCACGGCGGCCAGCAGCAGGCACACGAAGAATATACGGGCGGCGGGCGGCCGCGCACCCACCACCGCCCAAACCAAAACCCCCCCCCCCGCCGCCCCCATCCCCACCCCA
>NZ_JBEXSH010000236.1:0-10759 GCF_040613555.1 Streptomyces sp. NPDC006265 | reverse complement strand
CCGAAGCCGGGCGCGAAGTGGCCCGACTCGCCGGCCAAGGGCTCAAGCGCGTGTCCCTGGAGCTCGGCGGCAAGAACTCGATCGTCGTGCTGGAGGACGCGGACGTGGAAGCGGCCGCCATGGCAGGGGCCATCAGCTCGTTCGGCTACCAGGGCCAGGCCTGTGTCGCCGCCGGACGCCATGTGGTCCACGCGGACGTCATCGAGGCGTACACCGAGGCGCTCATCCGGCAGGCGAAGGCACTGCCGCTCGGCGATCCCCGCGACGACGGCGTGGCGATCGGCCCCGTCATCAGCGAGCGCCAGGCAGCCCGGATCGCACGGATCGTGGACGAGAGCGTGGCCGACGGGGCACGCGTGCTGACCGGAGGCACCCGCAAAGGACTCTTCTACCCACCCACCGTGCTGGACCGCGTCGACCGGACCATGCCCGCCTTCACCGAGGAGATCTTCGGACCTGTCGCCCCGGTCATCCCGTTCCGCGGCGAGGACGAGGCCGTGGACATCGCCAACGACACCGCGTACGGCTTGACCGCCGCTGTCCACTCCGGGTCCGTACCCCGGGCGACGGCCGTCGCGCAGCGGCTGCATACGGGCATGATCCACATCAACGACGTGTCCGCGAAGGACGCCGCGAACGCGCCGTTCGGCGGCATGGGCGTCTCGGGCAACGCCTCCCGCATCGGCGGCACCGCCGACCTGGAACAGTTCACGCAGTGGCGCTGGATGACGGCACCCGGGCCAGGGTGACCCTGCTGGTACATGCGGCGCCGATGGTGGCACGTCGGGGCGGCGGTGCGTCAAAGGCGTTCGATGATGGTTACGTTGGCCTGACCACCGCCCGCGCGCATCTTCAGCAACCCGTAGCGGCCACCAGTGCGTTCCAGTTCGTGCAGAGCGTGGTGGCCAACCTGGTGCCGGTGGCGCTGAGCGGGCAGCCGAGGGCGATGACGTCACCGTTGTGGCCCATGAGTCCCGTGATCGTGTCAGAGCCCAGGCCTCCGCGGCACTCTGCGCCGCCGACGCGTCGCACCTACTCATCCGCGTGCCGCAAGTCATCCGCGTGCCGTAAGGAGTAGCCCTCAGGACCTCTGGCAGCTTCGTCACTCCGCAGACCGTGGCCATTCAGGCGAAGTCTGCCGCGGTGATGCCGTCGGGATGTCCGGACGGCCACTCCACCAACTCGATCCGGTAACCATCCGGGTCCGTGAGCCACGACGTCTTCGGGCCGTGAGGGCCACCCGGATACTGGACAGGTCCCGGCCTCAGGCCGGCTTCGGTCAGCCGCTCCAGCATGCCGGCCAGCGTGTCCACCTGGATCGCGAGGTGGTCGAAACCGCTGCCCGCGTCGACCGGTCCGTCGCCGAGACGGTGGACCAGTTCGAGCGAGGCCGCCGGTTCGCCGGGGAACTTGAGGATCACGAGGCGAGCCCCGTCGCCGCCCTCGACCCTGCCCAGCTCGGCGTAGCCCAAGGCGGTGTAGAACCCGAGCGAGCGGTCCAGGTCGGTGACGCGGTAGGCGACGAAGAGCGTCTTCACGCGGCCTCCTCCGGTCGACGCACCCGGTAGCGCAGATGCGTCACGTCTCGATCCTCGAGCCGTCGGACGAGGTCGAGTTCGATGTGCGCACCGCCCAGGTGGTCGAAGAGCCGTCGGCCGTCCCCGAGGAGGACCGGAACCAGGTGGATCTCCATCTCGTCCAGCTGCCCGGCTCGCAGAAGTGCCTGGGCCGCCCCTGCCCCATGGACCATAACGGTCCGGTCCCCTGCGGCTGCGCGAGCCTGACGGGCGCAGTCCTCGACATCGGTGACAAAACGTGCGTGGCCGGGTGGCACGTCCCCGTCATCCACATGGTGGGTGAGGACGAAGATCGGCACGCCGTCGTGGTGGTCGCCCTGCCAGCGCCCGGCAAGTTCGAAGGTCCGGCGGCCGGAGATCAACGCGCCGGTCCCCGTCGCTTCGCGGTAGACCTGGCCGCTCGGACCGTCGGAGTCCCGGTCGTCGAGCCAGTTGAAGAGCCGTCCGCCGTCGCGTCCGAGCTCCTGCCCCGGCCGATCGTCCGGGCCGGCGATATAGCCGTCGAGCGACATCGACATGTACAGCCGAATGGGATTGTTCATCCTGACCTCCGTCTTTCCTCCATGACAACAGGATCCGGCGTTTGCCGATCCGCCCACGGGGCGGGCTTGTCACAAGGAAGACTTCAGACAACCGGCAAACTCATCGGCCCGCCACGGTTGCTGGGCGGACTCGACGAGCGGGGCGACCATGCCCAGGGGCAGCGGCCCGCGCTGCCGGCGCTGCCGGCGCTGCCGGCGCCCGCAGCCTGCGGGGCGTCACGGACCGCGGCGCGCAGCGCGTGCTCGAGGTCGAGGTGGCCGGGCAGCTGGTGAGGACCAAGAGGCCGCGGGAGGAGGGAATTCCGGCGGGCGAGGAGGTCCTGGTCCATCTGCCACGCGCCAAGGTTCTTCCTCACGCGGACGGCCAGCTGGTACTCCAGTCGGAGTGACTCGTCATCGAAGGAATCCCCATGAACTTCATCACCGCCACGTTCCGAGTCCGTGCGGTCCGCGCACGTCAAGGCCGCGCGGCAGACGTTGCCGCCCCATCTGGCCAAGACGCCGCGCATCGTCACCATGAAAGTTCCGCAACACGACTGGTCGCTGCTGGGGGAAATGGCGGTCCCCGACCAGAGTCAGCAAGGCCTGGGACGGTCAGGCGAACGTGCCGGCCAGTGATTGTTCGGTCCAGACGGTCTTGCCCTCGCGGCTGTAGCGGGTGCCCCAGCGTTCGGCCATCTGGGCCACCAGGAACAGGCCGCGCCCGCCCTCGTCGGTGGTCCGGGCGTGGCGCAGATGGGGTGAGGTGTGGCTGGTGTCGCTGACCTCACACACCAGACACCGTTCACGGATCAGCCGCAGCGTCGCGGGTCCGCCGGCGTAACGGTAGACGTTGGTGACCAGTTCGCTGGCGATCAGCTCGGCCGTGAATGCCAAGTGTTCCAGGCCCCATTCGCTCAGCTTGGCCGAGATCAGTGCCCGGGCCCGGGCAGCACTGGCGGGCTCCAGCGGCAGCCGCCAGGAAGCGACGTTGTCCGGTGGCAGCACGCGGGTGCGGGCGATCAGCAACGCGACGTCGTCGCCGGGGCGCGCGGGAACGAGTGAGTCGACCACCGCCTGGCATGTGTGTTCCAGCGCGTCCGCGGGGCGGGTGAGTGCCGCGCACAGCTTGGTCAGGCCGACGTCGGGATCGATGTGACGTTCTCCTATGAGCCCGTTGGTGTACAGGCACAGCAGGCTTCCCTCGGCCAGCTCGACGTCCCAGGCCTCGAACGGCAAGCCGCCCAGGCCGAGCGGTGGGCCGACGGGCAGGTCCAGCGGAGCCACCCGTCCGTCCGGAGCGGTGACCACCGGCGGCGGGTGGCCGGCGCGGGCCATGGAGCACCGCCCGGAGACCGGGTCGTAGACGGCGTACAGGCAGGTGGCCCCGACGACCTGCTCCCCCACCGGCCGTTCGCCGGCCGCTTCCTGTTCGGCCACCAGCAGCAGGACCATATCGTCCAGGCGGGAGAGGACCTCGTCCGGTTCCAGGTCGAGACTGGCGAGCGTGTGTACGGCGGTACGCAGTCGGCCCATCGTGGCGGAGGCGTGGATGCCGCGTCCCACCACGTCGCCGACGACGAGGGCGACCCGGGCCCCGGACAGGGGAATGACGTCGAACCAGTCGCCGCCCAGGCCCGGGGCCGCGCTGGCCGGCAGGTAGCGCAGGGCCACCTCGACGGCCGACTGATCCGGAACCGCCCGGGGCAGCAGGCTGCTCTGCAGGGCGAACGCGGTCTGCTGCTGCTGAGTGAAGCGCCGGGCGTTGTCGATGGCGACGGCGGCGCGCGAGGCGAGTTCCTGGGCGAGGGTGAGATCGTCCGCCTCGAACGGATCGGGGCGGCGCGAACGCCACAGGGTCATCACGCCCAGCACCAGGCCCCGCGCGGAAACAGGGACCACGATCAACGAGTGGGCGCTCAACTCCGGAGCGTGGACCCCCTGGCGGCCTCGCGTGGAGAACCACTCGGGCGGGAGTACCGCTTCCAGGACGGGCTCGCCCTCGGCCAGGCATCTGGCCTGGGGCGTGTCAGGCCCGAACTCCACCGGCACGCCGTGGGGATGGGGCGGGCCGGTTTGCTGAGCGCCGACGCCGCAGATACCCACGCGTACCACCGGCTCCGCCAGCGCCTGCGCCAGCTCCTCACCGCGCGTCACCGACCGCAGCAGGTCCACCGACGCGTGGTCGGCGAGGTGGGGGACCATCACCTCGGCGAGTTCCCGGGCGGTCTCCGCCACGTCAAGGGTGGTCCCGATACGGCTGCCTGCCTGATCGAGGAGCGCGAGCCGGCGCTGGGCCCGATGGCGTTCGGTGATGTCCTCGATCATCTCGGCCACACCCAGGATCCGGCCCGATGCATCCTTCATAGGGAAGGACGAGACCATCGCGACCCGCTCCCGTGCCGGATCCCGCTCCAGGCGAACGAACTGCTCGGAGTAGACCGTCGGCCTTCCGGTCTCCATCACCTGACGCACCCGGTTTACGGCCCTGCGTGCGTCGTCGGGGACGAGGAAACAGCCGGTGGGCAGTCCCCGGAACTGTGCCGCCGGCACGCCGCTGAAGCGTTCGATGGCCCGGTTGACCCGGAGAAGTCTCAGATCGGGACCGTGGACGACCAGACCGATCGGGCACCAGCGGTACAACCCCTCGAGCACCGCGCGGTCCCTTTGCCATTCCAGGACGTCGACCACAGGTGCCCCGGCGAGGAACCACTCACGGATGTGGCCGTCACGCGAGAGGGCATGGGCCCTGAGCCCCATCTGGACGAGCCGCCCGTCGCGGTGCCGCACGTTGAGCACCCCGAACCAGCCGCCGGCGCTCTTGCAGTTCGCCGCGGCCTCCCTGGCCGCCGGCAGATCGCGGGGATCGACAAGGACCTCGAACGCCGGACGACCGATCACGGCTGTGTCCGGATGACCGAGCAGTTCCTGGGCCCGCCGGTTCCATCCGACCACCGTTCCCCGGTCGTCGAGCACCGCCAAGGCCGCGAGATGCAGGGCGAACGGATCGTCGTGGTCGCTGAGCTCCGATATCCGCTTCTCCACCGCTGGACACCACCTTGTCCCCGGTCGCCGACGTTCCAGGCCGGTGGCGGAACGTTCCTCGATACGCGCTCACCTGCTGATGTCATGCAAGTCTGGTGAACCCGGTGAGACCGCGGCCTCAACCTCAGCGTGACGCGGGTGGCGCACATGCGCATCACGGCGGGCACCCCGCCCGCTCATGGCGCGGGCGCCGCCGGACCCTGGGATCCGCGCCCGACCTGTATAGTTGAATCCGACGTCAAATTCAAGAGTTGCCCGCACGGAACCCCATGAAGAAAGCCGCCCAACCCCAGGGGTATGGGCGGCTACGAGACAGGCGGATCAGCGGTGGCCGGGGAACCGGAGAGCGTTCGCCCAGAGCCGGGTGACCGTGGCCACGAGCTCCTCGAAGTCCACCGGCGCACCTTCCTGCTCCTGCCCTTCACTGCGCACGAAGGCGTTGTAGGCCATGACGCTGACCATGCCCGACAGTGCCCGGGACGCCATCATCGGATCGACCTCACGGTCTGCGACGCCCCGCGCCTGCAGGTCGGCGATACCGCGGGCGTTACGGCGGATGAACGCGTCACCGCGTCGCCTTCGGAACTCACGGAACTCCGGCTCCACTTGGGCCACCTGCTCCAGCAGTGCCATCAGCTTCGCGTTCCGCTTGTATGCCGCGAGGTAGGCGCGGTTGCTCGCCTCGAGCACCGCATAAGGATCGTCTGTGCCCTCCACCCGGCCCATGCCGGGGTGCATCATGTCCTCCTGCGCCTCCAGGAGGACGGCGGCGAGCACCTCTTCCTTGTTGGAGAAGTAGGTGTAGAAGGACCCCGCCGCGCACCGAGCCTCTTGGGTGATGTCGGTCAGGCGGGTGTCGAGGTAGCCGTCCCGTTCGAACACCTTGCGCGCGGCCTTCACCAAAGCGGCCCGTGTCCGCGCCCCGCGCTGCGTCGTGGGCGGCTCGCGAAGCTGCGAGAAGGGCGCCACGGGAGGTGCCTTCTCGCTGTCGATCTCCTCGGGCGCACTGGTGTCCATCCCGAGGACTTTACTTGAATCCGACGCCATAGTCACAAACCCCCAAGGGGCAGGCTGGGCCGGTTGATGTCCGGATCTCCGAGGCTCATCGGTGACCGGCGGCAACGTCGCCGGGCGCGGTGTCGCGGGTCAGAGCGCTACGGTCGATGGACCGCTTGAGGATCTTCCCCGTCGGGCCCTTGGGCAGCGCGTCGACGAACCGGACGATGCGCGGGACCTTGTAGGCGGACAGCCGCTCGCGCGCCCAACCGGACACCTCGGCGGCACCGAGTTCCGAACCGGGCCGGGTCGCGATGAGCGCGGCGACCTCCTCGCCGTAGTGGTCGTCGGGCACGCCGATGACGGCCGTCTCGACGATGTCGGGATGCTCGTAGAGCACTTCCTCGACCTCACCGGGGTAGACGTTGTAGCCGCCGCGGATGATCAGGTCCTTGAGGCGGTCGACGATGCGCAGGTCGCCGTCCGTGTCGGTTTCGCCGAGGTCGCCGGTCCGGAACCAGCCGGCGGGTGAGATCGCCGCGGCGGTGTCCGCGGGGCGGTTCCAGTAACCCCGCATGACCGTGGGCCCCTTGATGTGGACCTCGCCGACGGTGCCCGGCGGGCACTCGTTGCCGTCACGGTCGCGCACCTGCACCCGCAGTCCCGGGACCGCCCGGCCGGTGTACCCGGTCCTGCCACCGCGGTCGATGTCGTTGAACGTGCCGAACGCGGTGGTCTCGGTGAGCCCGTACCCCTCCAGGATGGTGCAGCCGAAGCGGGCCTCGAAGGCGCGGGCGATCTCGCCGGGCAGCGACGCACCGCCGGAGACGGCGATGCGGAGCTGGGCGAAGTCCGCCGGGCTCGCATCGCCCGCCGCGTGCAGCATCGCGTTCCACGTACCGGACACCTCGGCGCTATTATAGTTGAAGTCGGCGTCATGTTCAACCATGCTTCCGCCTCCAGGGGTCTTGACAGACCGCCTCCCCGACTGAAGGCTACCGACCAGTCGGTATGAGGAGAGGGATCGTGACCGAGCTGAAGATCTCCACTACTGCGGGCGTCTTCGACGCGATCGTCTCGGGCCCGCCCGAAGGCCGCCCGGTACTCCTGCTGCACGGCTTCCCGCAGACCGGGGCGGTGTGGCGGGAGCAGATCGCCGCGTTGGCCGCCCACGGCTGTCGGGTGGTGGCACCCGACCAACGTGGCTACTCCCCCGGCGCCCGCCCTCAGCGGCCCGAGGACTACCGCATCGGCCTTCTCGTCGACGACGTGGCCGCGATCACCGAGGAACTGGGCTGGTCGGCGTTCGACCTGGTCGGCCACGACTGGGGAGGTGCGGTGGCCTGGTGGACCGCGCACGCCCATCCCGGCCGCGTGCGCACTCTGACGGTCGTCTCGACCCCGCACCCCGGCGCGCTGGCCACCACCCTGCGCGCCGATCAGGATCAGCGTGAACGCTCGCGCTACATGATCGACTGGCGCGAAACACCCGCGACCGAAGAGCGCATGCTCGCCCACGACGCCCAAGAGCTACGCGCCTTCTACGCCGGGAAGGTCCCGCAGGACGGCGCCGAGGGTTACGTGCAGCACCTGTCCCAGCCAGGCGCTCTCACCGCGGCGCTGAACTGGTATCGGGCCGGCCGGCCCGACAGCGCGATCGGCGTCATCGACGTGCCCACCCTGTACGTCTGGAGCACGGAGGACAGCGCGTTCGGCCCGGCGGCCGCAAAGGAGACCGGGCGGTGGGTAAACGGGCCGTACCGGTTCGAGACCCTCCAGGGCGTCAGCCACTGGATCCCCGAGGAAGCACCCGGAAAGCTGAGCCGCCTGCTGCTCGACCATCTGCGCACGCACGGCGAGCAGTGAGGCGAGCACGGAACCGCGGCAAATACCACCAAGTTCGTCGGCCCCCTGAAAGGTGATCCCGTGAAGACAGCGCGCGTGGCCTGGCGCCGCCTTGAGCCCCTGCACGCCATGATCTACTTCGTCCCCGAGGGACGGCGACGGTACAGGGACCTCGGTCTGAGCGGCCGCGCCGGGTACTTCACCTCCCGGAGCGCCGCGTTCGGCCGGGCGTCAGCCGAACTGGTCATCTCGACCTTCTACAACTTCAACCCCGGTCTCGTACGGCAGGCGATCGACGGGGCCTGGGACGCGACGACGCCACAGCAGGTGCTGGAGGCGCGGTACGCCGCCGCGGGCGAGGCCCTGCGGCGGGCGGGAATCCACGAGCTGCCCGCTCTGGACGAGGTCCTGGCGCTGGCCCGCAGGGCCGCCGAGGCCGCCTGCGAACATCCCCAGGGCCGCCCGCTGTTCGCCGCACATGCCGCCCTGCCCTGGCCGGAGGAACCGGTGCTGCAGCTGTGGCACGCCCAGACGCTGCTCCGGGAGTTCCGTGGAGACGGGCACGTCGCGTGCTTGCTGAGCGAGGGCATCGGGGGACTGGAGTCCCTGATCCTGCACGCTGCCACCGGTGACGTTCCCGTCGACTTCCTCAAGATGAGCCGCGCGTGGCCCGAGGGGGAGTGGGCCGACACCGAGGAGCGCCTGCGCGAGCGGAGCCTTCTCGACGGTGACTCCCTCAGCGCGGAAGGCGCGCGCCTGCGCCGGCACATCGAGGACCGCACCGACCTGCTGGCCCTTCCCGCCTACGCCGCCCTGGGCGACAGCGGCTGCGAACGTCTCGCCGAACTCGCAAGCTCCTTCGGCCGCACCGTCGTCGACGCCGGCCTCCTCGAGTTCAACTGACCGGGCACGGACCATTCCTGATCACGGCCCCCGTCTCGTCGCCGAGGTGCCGGAGTGCGTCGATCCCGAGGTTGAGCGGCACGCGTACGGCGTCCCACCAACCTTCCGCGTCCACGATCCGCGCCTCGACACTGCCCGGTTGCATCCACCACGGGGGTCTGCCGACTGTCATCACCTTCACCGGCTTTCCGATCCGACATCCCGACCGTAAGGCGGAAGCGAACCGCCGACCTGCCCCCGGGCGCAGAGAAGTTGTCCCCGTGCGCAGCGCGCGCCAACCGCTCTAGCCCGGACACGCTACGTCCAAGTAGCTTTACCTGTCGTATTGGTGTGCGAGCTCCAAGGAGACTTTCATGGGACGCCCCCGCCCCTTAGTGATCGACCCGGCCGGCCGCGACATCCACGGCGAGGCAGCCCGAATCCGCGAGCGGGGACCGGTGACCCCCGTCGAACTCCCCGACGGCGTCCAGGCCTGGGCCGTCAGCAGTCCCGACCTCCTCAAGCGCCTGCTCACCGACCCACGCGTCTCCAAGGACCCGCGCCGGCACTGGACTCAGTGGATCAACGGCGAGATCGCCCCCGAATGGCCGCTGTTCACCTGGGTCGCGGTGCAGAACATGTTCACCGCCTACGGAGGCGAGCACAAACGGCTGCGTGCCCTGGTCTCCAAGGCCTTCACCGCACGCCGTACCGCGGCGCTCCGGCCTCGTATCGAGGAGATCACCGCGACCCTGCTGGACCGTATCGAGGAGGCCGGGCGGCAGGGTCAAGTCGTCGACCTGCGCGAGGAGTTCTGCTATCCCTTGCCCATCCGGGTGATCAGCGAACTCCTCGGCCTGCCCGAGGAACAAGGTGCGGAGCTACGGGCCGTCGTGGACGGCGTCTTCCACACCTCCGCCACCCCGGAGGAAGTCACCGAGAACTACGCACGGTTCTACGCGGCGCTGGACGAACTCGTCGCCCTCAAACGACGGTCGCCGGGCGACGACCTGACCTCGGCGCTCATCGCAGCCCGCGACGACGGCGACACCCGGTTGAGCGAGCAGGAACTGCTCGACACCTTGGTGCTCGTGATCAGCGCCGGCCATGAGACCACGGTCAACCTGATGGACAACGCCATCCATCTCCTGCTGACCCATCCGGACCAGCTCGCCCACGTCCGCTCCGGCCGCGTCTTGTGGGAGGACGTGGTCGAGGAGGCGCTGCGCGTGGAGGCGCCCGTCGCCGGCCTGCCGCTGCGATACGCCGTCGAGGACCTCAAGATGAGCGAGTTCGGCGGCCCGGAGGGGGTGGTGATCGGCAAGGGCGAGGCCATCCTCGCCGCGTACGCGGCCGCCGGGCGTCACCCCGGGAAGTACGGCGAGGACGCCGACCGTTTCGACGTCACCCGCATCGACAAGGAGCACCTGTCCTTCGGGTACGGCGTGCACTTCTGCCTGGGTGCTCCGCTGGGGCGGCTCGAGGCCCACATCGCGCTGCGGGCGCTCTTCGACTGCTTCCCCGGGCTCCGACTCGCCGTGCCCAAGGACGAGTTGGAGCCGGTCGACTCCTTCATCTCCAACGGTCACCGCTCCCTTCCGGTGCGCCTCGCCTGATCACTCGCCACGCCGGCAGCCGTGCGGCCCATCCGCGCCGCACGCGGCCGCCCTCCGGCACCTCCGACGGCTGGGGCGTCGGCGCGGACCGCTCGACGGGCGGCTCGTTACCGACGGTGAGCAGGGTGGCGGTGGACGGCGGGAACCTCACCGGCAGCGCAACCAGCGCACGGTGGAAGGGGCCCGGCCGCCAGGTCAATTCCTCGACGGGCCTGGCTAGTGCCGCGGCAGGCAACGTTTGCCCGTTATGGAGCGGCGTCCGGTGCGTGCTCTCGGC
>NZ_JBEXSH010000235.1:0-10764 GCF_040613555.1 Streptomyces sp. NPDC006265 | reverse complement strand
GGTCGAGGTTGCCCTCGAACTCGCGGAAGATCTGCGCGTACGACTTGCCGACGATGTTGGCGAGGACGTTCAGGCGGCCGCGGTGGGCTTCCTGGCCGTCGACAAGCGCAACGCGGTCGTCGTCGACGCGTCCGGCGTGGCCTTCGAGACCTCCGGCCTCACGGTCGAGTTCCGCTGGCCGGAGATCCGCGGCGTCCACTACCGGGCGAGCCCGGACGGCAAGGCGCTGATGGTCGCCGTGGTCCACATGGACGGCAGGTTCTACGAGTGCGTGGTGGAGGCCAGGCCCAGGACGCGGCTCCAGGAGTGGTTCCCGCAGCTGGCCTGGGTCCTCGGTCACTACCGTCCGATGGGGTAGGGGCCGCTACGGCAGCCCGTGCACATGCGGACCCACCGCGCTGGACCACGCGTTGCCGGCCGTGGCGTCCCAGTTGGTCGACCAGGTCATCGCGCCGCGCAGGCCGGGGTACGTCCGGGGCGGCTTGAAGGTGCCGCAGCCGGTGCCCTTGGCCAGGCAGTCCAGCGCGTTGTTGACCACGGTCGGTGAGACGTAGCCGCTGCCCGCTCCCCGGGTGGAGGCCGGCAGGCCCAGGCCCACCTGGGAGGGGGCGAGGCCGTTCTCCAGCTGGATACAGGCCAGGGCCGTCAGGAAGTCGACCGTGCCCTGGCTGTAGACCTTGCCGTCGCAGCCCAGCATGGAACCGCTGTTGTAGTACTGCATGTTGACGACCGTGAGGATGTCCTTCACGTTCAGCGCGGTACGGAAGTACCCGTTGGACGTGGACTGCATGTCGATGGTCTGCGGCGCCATCGTGATGATCAGCGACGAGCCCGCCTTCGCCGAGAGCGACCGCAGCGCCTGCGTCATGTAGGTCGCGTTGAGACCGTTCTCCAGGTCGATGTCGACGCCGTCGAAGCCGTACGTCTGCATCACGGAGTACACGCTGTTCGCGAAGTTCGCCGCCGAGGCCGCGTCGTTCACCGCCACCGTGCCGCGTTCACCGCCGACCGAGACGATGACCTTCTTCCCGGCCGCCTGCTTGGCCCGGATGTCGGCCTTGAACTGGTCGACGGTGTAGCCGCCGAGACCGGCCGAATCGAGGTTGAAGGTCACCGCGCCCGGCGTCGAGGTCGCGTCCGCGAAGGCGACGGCGATGATGTCGTACTGCGCCTGGACGTCGGCGAGCTTCTGCACCGTCGCGCCGTTGTCGAAGTTCTGCCAGTAGCCGGTCACCGCGTGCTGGGGCAGCGCCGGGCCGGGGCCGTTCGGCTTGTTCGTGGTGGCCGTCACCGCCGTCGACTTCGGCGACTCACCGGCCCCGTTCGTCGCCGTGACCTGGAAGGAGTACGACGTCGAGGCCGCGAGCCCGGTCACGGTCGCCGAGGTGCCGGAGACCGCGGTCGCCTTCGTGCCGTCGCGGTACACGGTGTAACCCGTCGCCCCGGAGACGGCGTTCCAGGCCAGCGACACCGACGAGGACGTCGTGCCGGAGACGTTCAGGCCGCCCGGCGCGGAGGGGATCGTCGGGCCCGGGTCCGTGCCCCCGCCACCGTCGGGGCCGAAGACCGACACGTCGTCCGCGTAGTACGCCGCCTGCCCGTACCAGCCGTGCGTGTACACCGTCACCGAGGTCGTCGAGGAGCCCGTGGTGAAGGAGGCCGAGAGCTGCTTCCAGGACGAGGAGTCGGGCGTCCAGGTGGACACGTCGGTCGTGCCCGTGCCGGTCACGCCGAGGTAGGCGTACCCGCCCCGGACCCAGGCGCCCAGCGTGTACGTCGAGTTGGGCTTCACCCGTACGGTCTGGGCGCACCGGGCGTTGTCCTGCCCCGAGGGGGTCGCCTGGAGCGCGGCCGCGCCGGTGCGCACCGGGGAGGAGACCGTTGTGCCGCTGCCCGCCGAGCAGGTCCAGTCGCTCAGGCCCGACTCGAAGCCGGCGTTCCTGGCGTTGTTGACGTCGGCGGCGCTGGCCTGGCCGACGGTCGTGACAGTGAGGGCCAGGGCAGCCGTGACGGCACCCGACCAGAAACGCAGGGATCGTCTGTGTGGGGACATGACAAGAAAATGGTCCAGACCAAAGCGGCTGTCAAGAGGTCCAGACCAACCTGTCCAGCCGCAGTCCCACCGCGCATCCCCCCGGCGGCACCACGGCCGACATCCAGAACGCCGCGCCCGTCGGGTCCAGCGCGCTCGGCCGCCGGGCCGGCAGCAGCACCTGTGCCGCCGCCGGAACCGCGCACGCCGCCGCCAGGTGCCGTACAGGCATCTCCCGCCACGGCTCCGGATGCACCCGCGCCGCCGCTCAGGTGGCCAGCACCACGCACACCGGGTTCGGCGGATGCACCAGGGCCGGCGCCGCACCGAACAAACCCACGTCCTCCGGGCCGACCAGCGGATCGTGGACCAGCGTCATCTGGACGTGCTCGGTGAGGACGAGCACCACGATGCCGACGGCTCAGCAGCGCACGAGGTCCATCCGTCGCCCCCGGTGATCTCGAACCAGAGCAGGATCGCGAAACCGGCCGCGGCCTCCCGCAGCCCGCGGGGCCAGGGCCTGCGCCTGGAGCATTGGGGGGCAGGTGCCCCGGCCCGCCACCGTCGCCGTGCCTGCCGGGACGTGGGGGTCGTAGGTGACGGTCACCGGGCCGCCCTCCGTCGTCGACGTGCCCGCCAGGTCCTCGAACTCGACCTGCGCGCCGTCGGTCGTACGGAAGACGACGAAGTGCCGCCGGGCGTCCGGAGCGCTGATGCGGCTCCGTCTCCACCCGGACGCACTCGCCCTCCGGAGCGCTGATGCGGCTCCGTCTCCACCCGGACGCACTCGCCCTCCGCCCGGACACCGCGCCGCAGCACCCGCGACACCGTCATCAGCCGCCGCGCGTACGTCCACGACAGCGCGCCGAACAGCGCGACGAGCAGGGTGAGTGCGACGTATCCGGCGCCCGGCACCTCCACGGCTGGTGCACCTCGACCGAATCGGTGATCCGGTCCAGGTCCCCGTCCGGCAGATCCCCTGCTCGGCGTCGATCCGGATCGCCCGTACGTCCGTATGCCGCCCCCGTCCGCCGTACGGCACCCTCCCCGCCCGGTCCACGTGTGTTTTCGGACGGCGAGCGTAGGTTCGCGACAGGCGTGGATCCTCGGGGTCCCGACGCAGGCCCACCGTCACCGCTGGGCCGGGCGGGACCCGCCGCCCGGGGCCGCCCGAGCCCGCCGAGCCGACCGGCAAGATGCTCAACCTGCCCCGTTTTGACGCATCTTGTGCAACGACAGTTGCTCCTCAGCTACACAAACGCTGTTCTCCGGTCACAGAGCCGTGGATACAGTGCTGAGGTAGTCACGCAGTGAAGTCGACACGGTGCGCCGGAGTGACACCCGGCGTTCCGACGGGCATGGGGAAACGGGGAGCTGCGCGTGCCAACTGCCATTGCCGTGACCAGCGCCGACATGGCGCTGCCGCCACAGGATGAACGCACCCTGCCCGCCGTCGTGCTGCGGGACGTCGACCGACGCCCTCTGGAACAGGCGCTGGCCGAGATGCAGGCCCTGGTCGAGCACCACGGCCATGTGATCGTGGTCTGCTCGCAGGCCGCGCCCACCGCGGTGCGGCGACGGCTGCACACCCTGCGCTCCCTCATGGAGACCGACCGCATCGCCCTGTTCCGGCCGGACCTGCCGCCCCTCGGACTGGCCGTCCTCGCCCGCCAGTTACGGCAGCTCGCCTCCTGCGACATCAGCCCCGGCGTGCTCGCCTCCGCCGGCCGGCTGCTCGTCCACTACATCCACGCCGGCGCGCTGCTCGGTTCCGTCGCCCGCCTCGACCGCGTCCCCGTCGGCCTGAAGTCGCACGCCAAGTCCTGGGTGCCCGGCAGCCAGTTCGGCGTCCTCGCCCACCCCGAGCCACAGCTCGTCAAGATCACCCCAGAAGCCGCCCTCCCCGGCCCCGAGTTCGGCACCTGGATGCTGGTCGCCAAGGGGCAGCTCCAGTCCGACTGGGTCACGGGCACCCTCGCTCCCTCCTGGAAGGTGCAGGGGCTGCGAGAGACCCCGCTCCCGGCCGAGTCGCCCGGCTGGTGGGGCACCGGCAAGCTCATCGAGTTCTGCAGCTACCTGCCCGACCTGTCCGTGCTCTACCAGCTGGTCACCTCCGTCCGGCGCAGCCAGTGCCACTGGTGCGGCATCGACGTCATCGGCGACCGCTGCGTGTTCTGTTCGGCCACGCCCCCCGTCAACGACAGCCCGCCCCGCAAGCAGCTCGAGAACCGAACGGCCGTCGGGTGAGGCCTGACCCCGCTCGTCAGCACTGTTCCGATCCCGCTCGACCGATATCCCCAACGAGGTTGTACGGTTCATGAACTCCCGTCAGCGCCGCGGCGTGATCCTCCTGCTCCTGTCGATCGTCTGCGCCCTCGGCGCCTTCGCCGGCGTGCTCTCCGTCATCAGCGACGTGAAGTCGAAGGTCGGCCCCGAGGTCACCGCCTACCGGCTGAAATCCGACGTGCCGCCCTACACCACCCTCAGCACGGGCCAGTTCGAGAAGATCAAGATGCCCGAACGGTGGCTGTCCGACAACGCGGTCACAGATCTGCGGGAGATACAGGGCAAGATCGCCGTGACCACGCTGGAAGCGGGCTCCCTGCTCCAGTCCGACATGATCGTCCACCGGCCGGCCCTCCAGCCCGGCCAGCAGGAGGTCGCCATCATGATCGACGCGGCGACCGGCGTGGCCGGCAAGATCACGCCCGGCGCCTCGGTCAACGTCTACGCCACCTTCGAGGGCGCGCGCGAGGGCGACCCCGACCAGTCGAAGATCATCGTCACCAACGCCAAGGTCCTCGACGTCGGCCAACTGACCGCGCTCAAGCCCGACGAGTCCAACCGCACCCGGCAGCCCACCGACGCCGTCCCGATCACGTTCGCCCTGTCCGCCCTCGACGCGCAGCGCATCACCTACGCCGAGTCGTTCGCCAAGCGGGTCCGGCTCGCCCTCGTCGCGCCCGGCAGCGACACCACCGTCCCCGAGCGGGACCGGACGTACGAACTCGCGAAGGACAAGTGAGAGGCTGCCATGCCCACGAGGATCCTCCCGGCAGTCGGTGACACGGACGCGGTCCGGTCGATCACGACACTGCTCAGCCAACTCCCGGACGCCGAACCCGTCGCCCCGGTGGTCGACTCCACCCAGCTCATCGACACCCTCGCCCGCCTCGCCGCCGAGTCAGTCGACGAACTGCCCGAGGTCGTGGTGGTGCACGAGCGGATCGGTCCCGTCCCGGCGCTGGAGCTGATCCGCGAAGTGGCCCTGCGCTTCCCGGCCGTCGGCGTCATCCTCGTCACCTCCGACGCGAACCCCGGCCTCTTCCAGGCCGCCATGGACTACGGCGCCCGCGGCCTGGTCGCCCTCCCGCTCAGCTACGAGGAACTCGCCAGCCGCGTCCAGGCCGTCGCCCAGTGGTCCGTCGGCGTACGACGCCACCTGGGCGCCGGCGGCGACGTGTTCACCGGCGTCGGCGGCACCGTCGTGACCGTCAGCGGCGCCAAAGGCGGCGCCGGCACCACCCTGACCGCCATCCAGCTGGCCCTGGCCGCCCAGGCCTCCGGCCGCAGCACCGCCCTGGTCGACATGGACCTCCAGACCGGCGATGTCGCCTCCTACCTGGACGTCCAGTTCCGCCGCTCCGTCGTCGACCTGGCCGCCATCGCCGACATCTCCCCGCGCGTCCTGGCCGACGCGGTCTTCCGCCACGACACCGGCCTCGCCCTGCTGCTCGCCCCCGCCGAAGGAGAACGCGGCGAGGACGTCACCGACCGCGCCGCCCGGCAGATCGTCAGCGCCCTGCGCTCCCGCTACGAGGTCGTCGTCATCGACTGCGGCGCCCAGCTCGGCGGCGCCGGGGCGGCGGCCGTGGAGATGGCCGACCGGGCCCTGCTGATCACCACCCCGGACGTGGTCGCCGTGCGGGGTGCCAAACGGGCCGTGCGGATGTGGGACCGGCTCCAGATCCGCAAGGCCGAGGAGACGACCGTCGTCGTCAACCGGCACTCGCGCGGTACGGAGATCCAGCCGCCCCTCATCCAGAAGATCACCGGCACGGCGGTCGCGGCCACCGTGGTCCCCGCCAACTTCAAGGAACTGCAGAGCGTCGTGGACGCGGGCCGTATCCACGAACTGGAGAACAAGAGCTCGGTGAAGCAGGCCATGTGGGGCCTGGCGGGCGAACTGGGCCTGGTCAAGGCCCCCGACGGCGCACAGAAGGCGGGCCGGGGGTTGCGGGGCGGGGACCGGGGGTCGGTGAGCTTTCGGCGGAGGAGGGAGGGGTGAGGGTGCTCTCAAGAGAGCGGTGGGAGCGGGACAAGGGTCAGGTGACCATCGAGTTCCTCGGGATGACACCGACCATCATCGTGACGCTGATCGCGCTGTGGCAGGTCGTCCTCGTCGGCTACACCTACATCCTCGCGGGCAACGCCGCGGACGAGGCCGTACGGCAGGCCACGGCGGCCGAGCCGGGAGCGCGGCAGGGCGTGTGCGAGGCGGCCGGGCTGAAGCATCTGTCGGATGCGTGGCGATCCGGGGCCGAGGTGACCTGCCAGGGTTCCGGCTACGTGACGGCCGACGCGCGCCTTCAGGTCCCGGTCCTCTTCCCCGGCACGCTGACCTTCGGGTTCACGGTCCACGGCCACGCCGGGGCGGTCGAGGAGGCGAAACCGAGATGACCGGTATCCGCAAGCACCGCGACCGCGGCCAGGTCGCCATCGAGTACATCGGCTTCCTGCCGATCCTGCTGATCGTCGCCCTGGGGGCCGTTCAGCTAGGCCTGATCGCCTACACGGCCCAGCAGGCCGGCACGGCGGCCAGGACGGGGGCGCGCAGTGCGTCGCTGGAGGGGCCGTACGAGACGGACTGCCGGGCGGCGGTGAGCAGCTGGCTGGCCGACGAGACCAGTTGCCCGGCCTCCTACGGCGGGGAAGAGGTGACGGTCACGGCCACCGTGCAGATCCCGTCCCTCGTGCCGGGCTGGAAGTTCGACCCGGCCGTCAAGATCGCGACGATGCCGCTCGACCACTGAGCAACGAGCTAGGAGCACCCGACTCATGAGCCTGCGAGCACGGATCAACACCCCCGAGGAGAACGGCAACCGGGGCGAGGACGGCAACATGGTCGCCTCCTACCGGGCCAAGCTCCTGGAGGAGATCGACCTCGCGGAGATGAGTTCGCTGGCCGCTGCCGAGCGCCGGGCACGGCTGGAGCGGGTGCTCGGGCACATCATCAGCCGCGAGGGCCCGGTCCTGTCGACGGTGGAGCGCGCGCAGCTGATCCGCAGGGTGGTCGACGAGGCGCTGGGCCTCGGCATCCTGGAGCCGCTCCTCGAAGACGCGTCCATCACCGAGATCATGGTCAACGGCCCGGACGCGATCTTCGTGGAGCGCGGGGGAAGGGTCGAGCAGCTGCCGTTGCGCTTCGCCTCCAACGACCAGCTGATGCAGACCATCGAGCGGATCGTCTCCACGGTCAACCGCCGCGTGGACGAGTCCAACCCGATGGTCGACGCCCGCCTCCCCTCCGGCGAGCGCGTCAACGTCATCATCCCGCCGCTGTCCCTGACCGGCGCCATCCTCACCATCCGCCGCTTCCCGCGCTCCTTCACACTCCAGGAACTGATCGGACTCGGCTCGCTCGACGAGCACATGCTGTACCTGCTGGCGGGCCTGGTGCAGGCGAAGTTCAACGTCATCGTCTCGGGCGCGACCGGCACGGGAAAGACGACCCTGCTCAACGCGCTCTCCGGGCTGATCCCCGACGGCGAACGCATCATCACCATCGAGGACTCCGCCGAACTCCAGCTCCAGCAGGCCCACGTCATCCGCCTGGAGTCGCGCCCGGCGAACGTCGAGGGCAAGGGCCAGATCAGCATCCGCGACCTCGTCCGCAACTCCCTGCGCATGCGCCCCGACCGGATCGTCGTCGGTGAGGTCCGTGGCGGCGAGTCCCTCGACATGCTCCAGGCGATGTCGACGGGCCACGACGGCTCGCTGGCCACGGTCCACGCCAACAGCGCCGAGGACGCGCTGATGCGGCTGCAGACCCTGGCCTCCATGTCGGACGTGGAGATCCCCTTCGTGGCGCTGCACGACCAGATCAACAGCGCGGTCGACGTCATCGTGCAGCTGACCCGATTCGCCGACGGCGCCCGCCGCATCACCGAGATCGCGCTGATGGACAGCCACGGCAGCGACCCGTACCGGCTGGTCACGGTCGCCCGCTTCAACGCACAGCCGATGAGCCCCGACGGCCGTATCCACGGCGCCTTCGAGTACCACCCCCTCCCGCGCCGCACCGCCGACCGCCTCTACATGGCGAACCAGCCCCTCCCGCAGGCGTTCGGCATCGCCCGGTCCGCGGACCAGCTAGCCACCCGAGAAGCCAGGTAGGACCGACCGATGGAACTGCAATCGCTCATCACGCTCACCACCGGCATCACGCTGCTGACCTGCGTCCTGGTGGTCGTCGGCCTGCACTCCTACGCCACGGGCAAGGCACAGCGGCAGGCCCTCGTCGACCGCCTGTCCGCCACCGGCCAGGTCCCGGCGGGCGGCAGACGCCGCAACTTCCGCGGGATCGACCGCCGTCTGCGGCGCACCAAGCTCGGCAAGAAGCTGGAGCTGCGCCTGGCGGCGACCGGCCTGGACATCACCCCGGGTGAGTTCTTCGTCTACATGCTCGCCACGGTCGCGAGCCTGTGGCTGATCGGCCAGGCGGCCCTGGCCCCCTTCTTCGGCCCGCTGGCCGGCCTGCTCGGCATCGGGGTGGCGGTCCAGTTCCTCAACTGGCAACGCCAGAAACGCATCGAGAAGTTCATCAACCAGCTCCCGGAGATGGCCCGGATCCTGGCCAACGCGACCCAGGCGGGACTGGCCCTGCGTACGGCGATCGGGATGGCGGCGGAGGAGATGGAGGCCCCGGCCGGCGAGGAACTGGGGAAGGTGTCCAACCAGCTGGCGGTCGGCGCCTCGATGGATGACGCGCTGGGCGAACTGGCCGACCGCCTCCCGTCCCGCGAACTGGTCGTCCTCGTCACCACCCTGGTCCTGTCGAACCGGGCGGGCGGCCAAGTGGTCAGCGCCCTGCGCAACCTGACGGAGACATTGGAGGAACGCAAGGAGACCCGGCGCGAGGTCCGCACCCAGCTCTCCCAGGTCACCATGACGTCGTACGCCGTCCCGGTCCTGGGCGTCGGCTCCCTGTTCCTGATGAACGGGGTGAAGGACGGCGCCCTGGACCGCATGACCGGCTCCTCCTTCGGCCAGGCGGCGGTCATCATCGCCTTCTCGCTCTACGCCGTCGGCTTCGTCCTCATCCGCCGCCTGTCCCGCATCGACGTCTGAGAACCAGGAGGCAACCATGGGACTGCTTCTCGCCCTGCTGATGGGCCTCAGCGTCTGGGGCGTCTTCGCCGGCATCCGCATGTACCGCGCGGAGGCCAAACTGCCCGGCGACCTCGCGCTGGCCCTGGAGGTCGGCTCCACCCGCACCGGCGCGGTCGACTCGCTCATCGACCGCATGGGCATGCGCTACGCGCCCGCCGTCCTGCGCCTGATGGGCCCGAAGCAGGTGGCGAAGTACCGCCGCAAGATCGACCTCGCGGGCAACCCCGGAGGCCTGACGATCGACAGATACGCCGCGCGGCGGGCGGTCTACGGATGCCTGGGAACCGTGGGCTTCCTCGTCTTCCTCATGCGGGGCCAGCTGCTGGTCGCCCTGCTCCTGCTGGCCTTCGGCGCGTTCTGGACGGAGGTCGGCATCTGGTCGGCGATCCGCATCCGCAAGGACGTCATCGAACGGACCCTGCCGGACTTCCTGGACGTCCTCGCGGTCGTGGTGAGCGCGGGCCTCGGCTTCCGCCAGGCGCTGGACCGGGTCGCGTCCCGGTACGAGGGCCCCTGGGCCGACGAACTGCGCATCACCCTGCGCCAGATGGACCTCGGCATGAGCCGCCGCCAGGCCTTCGCGGAGCTGCGCCGCCGCAACGACTCCGAGCAGGTGGCGATGTTCGTGACGGCGCTGCAGCAGGGCGAGGAACTGGGTGCGCCGATCGTCGACACGCTGGTGTCCCTGGCGAAGGACATGCGCCGCACGGACGCACAGAATGCCCGCCGCAAGGCGGCCCGGGCCGTCCCCAAGGCCACGATGATGATCACGACCTTCATGGTCCCGGCCACGATGCTCCTGCTCGGCGCGGGTCTGATCCTCGGTTCGGGCACGGACTTCGGCTCGGTGACGGGGAAGTAGGGGAAGGCGACGGTATGTCGATGGCAGGGGAGCGGGCGGGTCTGCTGGGACGACGCCGCCGTCGGGCCGAGCAGAACCCGGAGATCACGACGCCCCCGGCGGGGACGGTGCTGCCCCCGCATGTCCGCACGGGTGCGCCGGACGTACCGGTGACGTCCGTGACGCCCGCCCTGCCGCCGGGGTGGGAGGCGGCCGGGGGGCCGACGTTGCAGATGAAGGGGGGTGGGCACCGACAGGCGGCAGCGGGTCGGAGGTCTGCGGTGGATGCCCTTGCGCGGGGGCCGATGCCGACGGCAGACGGTCCACGGGAGCACGCTCACGGTCGCTCCGCCTCCGATGGCGCCGCGCCTCCACAGGGGCCGCCCGCGCCGGACGACGCCGTACCCCCACAGGGGCCGCCCGCGCCGGACGACGCCGTACCCCCACAGGGGCCGCCCGCGCCGGACGACGTCGGCCGCACGAGCGGTCCTGTGGAAGC
>NZ_JBEXSH010000234.1:0-10767 GCF_040613555.1 Streptomyces sp. NPDC006265 | reverse complement strand
GGCCGTCCCGGTCTGGACGAGGGGGCCCCGGCCGACCTCGTCGTCTACGACGAGGACCCCCGGGCCGACGTCCGGGTACTGGCCTCGCCGCGCCGGGTGGTGCTGAACGGGCGCGTGGTCGGCTAGGGGGTGACGGAGGGGAACGCCTGTGCCGTGCCGGGCGGTCAAGTACTTTTGCGATCTTGCCACGTTGGAGTGAAGCGGCGTCAGATCACTAAGGGCGCACGCGCCGCGAGACGAATGTTTCAGGGACCCGAGCCTGTCTCTCCTGGAGTCACCACCGTGAACAGCACTTCCTTCCGTGTGCCCGCACGCCGTCTGGCGACCGTCGCGACGGTCATGGCCCTGGCCGCCGGGCCCGTGACACTGACCGGCGTGAGCCCGGCGTACGCCGCCGACGACCAGGGCCGCGCGAGCGCCGCCACCCTGCGCACCGACTTGGACGTCTCCCTGCTGAACAAGTCGGTGAACGTCCCGCTCGCCGTCTCCCTCAACGAGGTCCAGGCTCCGCAGAGCGCCGAGAAGACCACACTGACGGCCCGTCTGGACGCGGTGAACGGCGGTCAGCCCTTCAGCGTGCTGCGCGCCGAGGTGGCTCACACGAGCGCCACGACGACCGCCACGAAGGCCGAGGCGGTCTCCACCCTGGCCCATGCTCGCCTTCACGTCCCCGGCCTGCCGCTGCTGTCGGTGATCGAGGTCGAGCAGGTCACGTCCAAGGCCACCTGTGAGGTCGGGGAGAAGCCGGTCGCCACGGCCGACATTCCCGGCTGGGTGACCGTGCTCGGCGAGCGCGTGAACCTCACCGCCGAGGGCTCGGCGGACGTCAAGGTGCCGGGCGTCGGGGAGGTGCACCTGGATCTGTCGCGCACCCGGACGACGGCCCGTTCGGCCGCCGCCACCGCCCTCGAACTCAAGGTGTCGGTCAACCCGTCGAAGCTGAACGTCGCCGAGGTCGACGGCACGCTCACCCTGGTTGAGGCGGCCTGTAAGACGCCTGCGTCCGAGTCCTCGACCGCCGCACAGCCCTCGACCGCCGCACAGCCCTCGGCCGACGCGTCCGCCCCGCCGGCCGACGGAGAGCGCGCGGCCGACGCACAGCCCTCGGTCGATGCGTCCGTCCCGCCGGCCGACCCCAAGCCGCAGGGAGCACTCGTCGAGGAGAGGCTGGCCGAGACCGGCGGTGACTCGACGACGCCGTACCTCGTGGGCGGCGGGATCGCCCTGCTCGTGGCAGGCGGGGGAGCGGTGGTCCTGGCCCGCCGCCGGGGCTGATCGCGCAGCCGGGGGTGGCGGCGAGGAGCTTCGCGCAGGCGTGGTCTCAGGGGCTTCAGGGCCTGCTCCCGTGCCCACAGAAGCCCGCGCCTCAGTGCCGCAGCGCCCGCTCGAGCGCCCGTAGGAACCCGTCCGTCGTGGCGCGGTCCCGCACCGCCAGCCGCAGCCACTCCCCGTCCAGACCGGGGAACGTGTCCCCGCGGCGCACGGCGTAACCGAGGTCGCGCAGGCGCCGGCGTACCGCGGACGCCCGCTCCAGCCGGATCAGGACGAACGGGCCCTGCGCGGGCCCGGCCACCCGCAGTCCGGCGGGGGCGAGGCGGGCGAGACCGGCCAGCAGATGCGCGCGATCCGCCGCGATGCGGTGCGCCGCGTGGGCCGCCTCCGCCACCGCCCGTGGCCCCACGCACACCTCGGCCGCGGCCAGCGCCGGGGTCGACACCGGCCACAGCGGCTGCGCCCGCTGGAGGTCCTCGATCGTCTCGGGCGCCGCCAGGACGTACCCGATCCGCAGCCCGGCCAGCCCCCATGTCTTGGTCAGGCTGCGCAGCACCACGAGCCCCGGCACGTCGACGCGGCCCGCCAGGGCCTCGCTCTCACCCGGCACCGCGTCCATGAACGCTTCGTCCACCACCAGCACCCGCCCCGGCCGGGCGAGTTCGGCGACCGCGTCCGCCGGGTGCAGCACCGACGTCGGGTTCGTCGGGTTGCCGATCACCACCAGGTCCGCGTCCTCGGGCACGGCAGCCGGGTCCAGCCGGAAGCCGTCCTCCTCCCGCAACAGCACCCGGCCGACCGCATGCCCCGCGTCCCGCAGCGCCGCCTCCGGCTCCGTGAACTGGGGATGTACGACGACCGGCCGCCGCACCTTCAGCGCCCGCGCCAGCAGCACGAACGCCTCCGCCGCGCCCGACGTCAACAGCACCCTCTCCACCGGCAGCCCGTGCCGCGCGGCCACCGCCGCCCGCGCGGCCCGCCCGTCCGGGTAGGCCGCGAGCCCGCCGAGCGACGCGGCGATGTGCTCCCGCAGCCAGACCGGCGGCGTGTCCGCGCGGACGTTCACGGCCAGGTCGACGAGCGAACCGCCGTCGTCCCGGACCTCCGCGTCCCCGTGGTGACGCAGATCGTGCCCGTTCTCAGTGCGCATGAGAGTGAGCACCGTGGTGATGCCCGTGACCGTGGTGGTCGTCGTCGTCCGGGTGGAAGTGCGGCTGCTGCGGCATGCCCACCTTGTCCTCGAAGCCCGGCAGCGCGATGCGGTACACGCAGGAGTCGCAGTTCATCCGCAGATCACCCTTGACGGCCTCCTCGTACCGCTCCCACACGAGGTCGAGCAGCTCCGGCTCCGGCCCGATGACGTCGGCCGACAGCACCTCGACCTCCGGGTGCGCGGCGGCCCAGCCCTCCGTCTGGTGCCGGACCCGGTCCGGCAGGATGCCCGTGAACAGGAAGTAGGGCAGGACCACGATCCGGCGCGCGCCCAACCGCACGCAGCGGTCGAGCCCGCTCGGCACGTCCGGCGCCGCCAGCGACACGAACGCCGTTTCCACGCCCGCGTACCCGCGTCCCTCCCACAGCAGCCGGGCCGCCTTGTGCACCTCGGCGTTGGCGTCCGGGTCCGTGGACCCGCGCCCGACCAGCAGCACCGTCACGTCGGCCCGGTCCCCGGGCGTGCGGCCCCCCGACCCCAGGGCCTCGTCCAGTCGCCGCTCCAGCACGTTCAGCAGCGCCGGGTGCGGGCCGAGCGGACGCCCGTACGTGTACGAGATCCCCGGGTGCCGTTCCTTCTCGCGGGTCAGTGCCGCCGGGATGTCGCCCTTGGCGTGCCCGGCGGACACCAGCATCAGCGGGACGGCGGCGAAGCGCCGCACGCCCCGCTCGACCAGTTCGGTGACGGCCTCGCCCAGCGGCGGCGGGGACAGCTCGATGAAGCCGCCCGCGACGGGCAGTTCGGGGTGCCGGGCTCCCAGCTGCCGTACGAAGTCGCGGAACGCCTCGGCTCCGGCGTCGTCCCGGGTGCCGTGGCCGGCGATGAGCAGGGCGGGCGGGGTGGTCACAGTTTCTCCTCGGCGGAAGTGGGGTGGTACAGCAGGGCGTTGAGCGCGGCGGCGGCGACCGCCGACCCGCCCTTCTCGGACACGTTGCTCACGGCGGGCAGTCCGCTCCCACGCAGGGCGGCCTTCGATTCGACGGCTCCGACGAAACCGACGGGCAGTCCGATGACGAGCGCGGGCCGGGCGTCGAGCGTCAGCAGCTCCTCCAGCGCGGTCGGCGCGTTGCCGATCACCCAGAGGGCACCGGGGCCGACCTGCTCGTGGGCGAGCCGGACGGCGTGCGCGGACCGGGTCAGGCCGGGACCGGGTTCGGCGTCCTTCAGACGGCAGACGGTCTCGCGCCGGGTGATCCCGGCGCCGACCATCTCCACGTCGACGACGACGGGCGCCCCGGCGTGCAGCGCCGCGTGCGCCTTCTCCAGGTCGGCCTCGTCCAGGACGAGGTCGGCGGCGTAGTCGAGGTCGGCGGCGGAGTGGACGACCCGCTCCACGACCGCCCGGGTCAGCGGCGGGAAGTGGGAGGTGTCCAGCCGGGCGCGCATGCGCCGGTAGGACTCCTCCTCGATCGGATGAACGACGCGGTTCACTCGGCCCCCTCCTGCGCTGCCTGCCAGCGGTAGCCGCGCGGTGTCACCATGCGTCCCGCGATGTCCCGGGTCGCCGTGTTGCCCACGGTCACGACCGTCATCATGTCGACCGTCGCCGGGTCGAGGGCGCCCAGCGTCGTGAGCCGACTGGACTCGTCCGGCCGCGAGGCGTTGCGTACGACACCGACCGGGGTCGCCGGGGTCCGGTGCTCGGCGAGGATGCCCAGCGCCTTGGGGAGCTGCCAGTCGCGGCCGCGCGAACGCGGGTTGTAGAAGGTGACCACGAGGTCCGCCTCGGCCGCCGCACGCACCCGCCGCTCGATGACCTCCCACGGCGTGTGCAGGTCGGACAGGCTGATCGACACGTGGTCGTGGCCCAGCGGGGCGCCCAGGAGCGCACCGGCCGCGAGCGCCGCCGTCACCCCGGGCACACCGACCACGTCGATGTCGTCCGAGGCCTCGGCCAGCGCGGGGGAGGCCATGGCGTAGACGCCCGCGTCCCCGCTGCCGATCAGCGCGACGGCCTGCCCCTCGCGGGCCTCCTCGACGGCCGTGCGTGCCCGCTCCTCCTCGGCGCCGAGCCCCGACTCCAGGATCCGGGTGCCGGGCCGCAGCAGATCACGGATCTGGTCGACGTACTGGTCGAGGCCCACGAGCACGGAAGCCCGCCGCAGTTCGGCCTTCGCGCGGGGCGTGAGCAGGTCCCGGGCGCCCGGCCCGAGCCCGACCACCGCGAGCCGTCCGCGCCCCGGACGCCGTACGACGGCACAGGTCGCCATCGCCGGGCTCGCGGCCGACTTCCGCTTGGGGACGAGTAGTTCGCCCCCGCCGGCGAGCGCGGCGGCCTCCGCCACCGACGGGGTCCCGACGGCCGCGAGCGGCGCGTCGGACGGATTGGGCACGTCGACCCCGGCCAGCTCCTCCGCGGAGTGCGTCACCAGCGGCGCCCCGAGCCGCCGCGCGGCCTCGACGATGCCGGGCTCCCCGGCCTTGGCGTCGACGGTGGCGAGTTCGGCGACGGACGCCACGGACAGCCCGGCCTCCCGCAGGGCGTCCTCGACCAGGCCGAGGACCTCCTCCACGGGAGCGCCTTTGGACGCCCCGACGCCGACGACCAGGGTCGGCGGACGCAGCACGACCTCGCGCTCGGCCGTCTCCACGAGCCGGTCGGTGAGCCGGATCGTGTATGGCCCCTCGTCCGTCACCGGCAGCGGCGGCAGCGGCCAGGCCACCTCGGCCCGCAGCGCCACCGCCTCACCGTCCAGCAGCGCCCGCGACACCCCGGCGACATCGCCCTCCACGGGCAGACCGAGGGTGTCCAGGCCCGCCATGTCCACGGCGTCCGTGGCCGTCGTCACCACCGGCTCGGCACCCAGCAGGTCACCCACCTCGCGGGCGAGTTCGTTGGCGCCGCCCGCGTGCCCGCCCAGCAGGGACACGGCGAACCGCCCGCCCTCGTCGACGCACACCACGCCCGGGTCCTCGGTCTTGCCGGACAGCAGCGGTGCCACCAGCCGCACCACCGCGCCCGTCGCCAGGAAGCACACGAGCTGCTCGCACTGCGCGAACGCGGTCCGTACGGCGTCCCCGACGGGACCCTCGTACACCCGGGTGCGGTCCGGCCACGCGGCGGCCAGCCGGTCCCGGACAGCCGCTCCCGCCGCGGTGGCGGAAATGAGGCCGATCACTGAGCGACTCCTTCTTCGACAGCTGCCGGAGGCCGGACGCCCCACAGCAGGAAAACGGGGTTGGTCGCCGCGAGCCGGGTCACGTCCCCGGGCAGCGGCGCGAGCCGCGACGACTGCAGGAGCACGCCGTCGCAGGTGAGACCGGCGATCGTCAGCGCCTCGCGCGCGGCCGGCACTCGGTCGAGCGCGGCCATGGCGACGACCACCGTGCGCCGGGCCCGCCGCGCGCACGCGCCGACGATCGCGGGCAGTTCGCGCCCGCCGCCCCCCACGAACACGGCGTCCGGGGTCTCGGCGAGCTCCGCCAGCGCCTCCGGTGCCGCGCCCCGCACCACCCGCACGTCCACTCCGTGGGCGGCGGCGTTGGCGCGGACCCGCTCCACACCGTCCGCGGTCTTCTCCACGGCGGTGACGGCCGCACCGAGTCGCGCGCACTCCACGGCCACGGACCCCGAGCCCGCGCCCACGTCCCACACCAGGTCACCCGGGCGCGGCCCCAGCCGGGCCAGGGCCAGCGCCCGCACCTCGAACTTGGTGATCATCGAGTCCCGGTGGGCGAACTCCGCCTCCTCCAGGGCCCAGCCGGCGGGCCGCTCCCCGGGGCCCGCGACCGTCCGCACCGGGCCGAGCGCCCGCGCCTCGTCCAGGCACAGCACCACGCTCACCGCCGTGCCCCAGTCCCGGGCGGCGGCCTCGGCGGGTGTCACCCGCTGCACGCGCTCCGCGTCCGAGCCGATCCCGGACGCGACGACCAGCACCCGTGCCGCGTCCCGCAACGCGGCGCCCAGCTCCGCCGGACCCGCGCCCGGCCCGGTCAGCACGGCCGTCTTCGCCTGCGCCCGGCACACGTTGACGGCCGTCCGCAGCTCCCGCCCGTGGGCGCTCACCACCACGGCGTCGTCCCACGGCAGCCCGATCCGCGCGAAGGCGGCGGCGACGGATGACACCCCGGGCCGCACATCCAGCCGGTCCGGCCCGAACCGCTCGGCCAGCACCCGCACGATCCCGAAGAACCCGGGGTCGCCGGAGGCCAGCACCAGAACGGGA
Organism: Streptomyces sp. NPDC006265; assembly: GCF_040613555.1. Lineage (NCBI taxonomy): Bacteria > Bacillati > Actinomycetota > Actinomycetes > Kitasatosporales > Streptomycetaceae > Streptomyces > Streptomyces sp. NPDC006265. The sequence continues at coordinate 4,116 of NZ_JBEXSH010000234.1, read as the reverse complement.
CGGTCCTTCGCGACGTACTCGCCGATGGTGTCGAGGGCCGGCGCGAGAGGCCCGAGCACGACCCGCTCGGCCGTCTCCGGCAGCCGTGCGGCGTCGAGATGCCGCCGCCCGCCCACGACCAGCTCGGCACCGGCGAGGACGTCGTCGGAAGGCGCCGCCCCCGTCCCCGTGCCGACCACCGTGATCACGTACTCGCCCCCCGCTCGCGCAGCGCCCTGCGGGCTTCCGGGTCGGCCTTGCGGTACCCGTGGAAGTGTCCCGGGTGATACAGGTGCGAGCGCGTGCCGTGCGCGTCGAGCGCCGGGCCGACCAGGAACAGGGTGTGCTTCCAGAGCTTGTGCTCCTTGACCGTCTCCTCCAGCGTGCCGATCGTGCACTTCACGATCAGCTCCTCCGGCCAGGTCGCCTGGTACGCCACCACGACGGGAGTCGTCGTCGGATAGCCGCCCTCCAGCAGCTCCCGCACGAGCTGCCCGCTGCGGGCGGCGGAGAGGAACACCGCCATGGTGGTGCCGTGCTTGGCGAACTCCCGGACCTCCTCCCCGGGCGGCATGGGCGTCTTGCCGCCGCCGAGCCGGGTCAGCACGACCGACTGCGCGACCTCCGGGATGGTCAGCTCGCGCTGCGCGAGCGCCGCGACGGCCGAGAAGGAGGACACCCCGGGCACGATCTCGGTCGCGATGCCGGCCTCGGCACACCGGTCGACCTGCTCCTGCGTGCCGCCCCACAGGGCCGGGTCGCCGGAGTGGATACGGGCGACCTTCAGTCCCTCGGCGCGGGCCCGCCCGTACACGGCGACGACGTCCTCCAGGGACATGGTCGCCGAGTCGAGGATCTCCGCGTCCTCGCGGGCGTGTTCGAGGACCTCCTCCTGGACCAGGCTGGCCGCCCAGATCACGACGTCGGCCTCGGCGATGGCGCGCGCGGCGCGGAACGTCAGCAGGTCGGCGGCGCCGGGGCCGGCGCCGACGAAGGTCACTTTGCCGGCGGGGGCGTCGGCCATGGGATGGGTCCTCTCTTGCAGGGGGGAAGGGGGTGAAGGGGGGGTGATGCCGGACGGGCGGGTCAGAGTTTGCCGCCCCGTCCGCCCTCGCGCCGGGCGGGTGCGATGAGCGTCGACAGATAGGGCAGGGGCGTCTCGTCGAGCTCGGCGGCCGGGCGCACGGACTCCTCCGGGAGCCCCAGCGCCGATCCCCACACGGCGTCGGCGAGCCGCCCGGTCTCCCTCAGCGCCTCGGCGACCTCCTGCGCCTGCCGCCCGAACTTGTAGGCGACCACGGTCCCGGGACCGGCCAGGGCGTCCTTCAGCACGGCGGTCCCGGCGGTGACGGGCACGAGCGTGAGCGGCTCGGTGCCCTCGGTCAGCACGGCCCCCGACCGGGCGGCGAGGTCCTGCATGGCGGTGATCCCGGGCACGGTCGACACGACGGTCCCCGGCACGAGCTCGACGATGGTCTGCGCGAGATAGGTGAACGTCGAGTACACGTTGGGGTCGCCGATGGTCGCGAAGGCCACCGACGTGTGCCGCCGCAGCAGTTCGGCGACCCGCTCCCCGGCCGCGTCCCAGGCGGCCTCGCGCCGGGTCCGGTCGCTGCGCTCGTTCAGCGCGAACACGACCCGGACGACCTTGTCCTCGGGCACGTAGTGCAACACGGTCGCCTCGGCCCGGCCGCGCTCCCCGCTGTCCATCACGGGGACCACCACGACATCGGCCTCCCGCAGGGCGTTGACGCCCTTGACGGTCACCAGCTCCGGATCCCCGGGGCCCACCCCGACTCCGACCAGCCTGCTGCTCATGACGTCCGGCACCTCTCCACGAACCGACGGGCGACACCGGGCTCGGACGCCCAGTGCGTGTGCAGATAGCTCGCGTGCACACCGCGCTCAACGAAACCTTCGACCCGCGGCCGGGGGGTGCGGACCCCCCAGGCGGGCTCCGCCCCCGAGCCGGGCTCCACGACGGTCCGGTGGAACTCGTGGCCCCGCATCCGGGTCCCGGCCGCCGCGAGCACACTGTCGCCCACGGCCACGGCGTCCCGGTAGCCCAGAGTGAGCCGCTCGGTCATCCGCGCCCCGGCGTCCAGCACGCCGCACATCGGCAGCCCGTCCAGCTCCCGGCACAGATACAGCAGCCCGGCGCACTCGGCGGCGACGGGAGCGCCGCTCCGCGCGAGTGCGGCCACGGCCTTGCGCAGGGGTTCGTTGGCGGACAGCTCCGAGGCGTACACCTCGGGGAACCCGCCCCCGATCACCAACCCGCGCGTCCCTTGGGGCAGTTCCTCGTCCCGCAGCGGATCGAAGGCCACGACGTCGGCACCGGCGGCGGTGAGGAGCTCGGTGGTCTCGGCGTAGGAGAAGGTGAACGCCTCCCCGCCGGCAACAGCGACAACCAGCCTGTCCGGCGTTCGGGGACGAGGCCGCGAGGAAACGGCCTCGGCCGCATCCCAAGCCGCCCCCGACAACGCACCCGCACTCCGCGCCAGCGCCGCCAACGCGTCCAGATCACACCCGTCGGAGACCTGTGCGGCCATCGCGGCCACGGCCTCCACCGCGGCGGCGTGCCGCTCGGCGACCGGCACCAGGCCCAGATGCCGCGACGGCGTGTCCACCTGCGAAGCCCGCCGCAACACCCCGAGCACCGGCACCCCGGCCTGTTCCAGCGCCTCCCGCAGCAGCTCCTCGTGCCGGTCCGAGGCGACCTTGTTGAGGATCACGCCCCCGACCCGCACCTCCGGGTCCCAGGAGGCGAACCCGTGCACCAGCGCCGCCACCGACCGCGACTGCGACGACGCGTCCACGACCAGCACCACCGGCGCACGCAACAGCTTCGCGACATGGGCCGTGGACGCGAGTTCACCCTCGCCCGCGGCCCCGTCGTACAGCCCCATCACACCCTCGACGACGGCGATGTCACACCCCCGTGCCCCGTGCAGGAACAGCGGCCCGACCAGCTCGGGCCCGCACAGGTACGCGTCGAGGTTCCGTCCCACCCGCCCGGTCGCGAGCGCGTGGTACCCGGGGTCGATGTAGTCCGGCCCGACCTTGTGCGGGGACACGGCGAGCCCCCGCGCGGCGAACGCGGCCATCAGCCCCGTGGCGACGGTGGTCTTGCCGCTGCCCGAGGAGGGCGCGGCGACGACCAGCCGTGGGACGGAAGCACTCACCACTCGATGCCCCTCTGGCCCTTTTGGCCCGCGTCCATCGGATGCTTGACCTTGGACATGTCGGTCACGAGGTCGGCGAAGTCCACGAGCTTCTCGGGTGCGTTCCGCCCGGTGATGACCACGTGCTGGGTGCCGGGCCGATTCCGCAGGACGTCGATCACCTCGTCGGTGTCGACCCACCCCCAGTGCATGGGGTACGCGAACTCGTCGAGCACGTACAGCCGGTACGTCTCGGCCGCCAGGTCACGCTTGACCTGCTCCCAGCCCTCGCGGGCCTTCTCCTCGTTGTCCATCTGCTGATCACGCTGCACCCAGGACCAGCCCTCGCCCATCTTGTGCCAGTCGACGGGCCCGCCCTCACCGGAGGCGCCGAGCACCCGCAGCGCGTTCTCCTCGCCGACCTTCCACTTCGCCGACTTGACGAACTGGAACACCCCGATCGGCCACCCCTGGTTCCAGGCCCGCAGCGCGAGCCCGAAGGCGGCGGTGGACTTGCCCTTGCCGACGCCCGTGTGCACGACGACCAGCGGACGGTTCCGCCGCTGGCGGGTCGTCAGTCCGTCGTCCGGCACCACACTCGGCTGTCCCTGCGGCATTACGCGGCCTTCCTCTGCACGTCCTTCACGAGCCCGGCGATGCTGTCCGCCCGCAGCTCGTCCAATGTCACGGCCGTACCGCCCAGTTCGCCCGCGAGCTGCCCGGCGAGCCCCAGCCGTACCGGCCCCGACTCGCAGTCCACGACGACCGAGGCGACCGAGTCGGCCGCGAACAGCCGCGCCGCCCGCCCGGCCAGGGCGACCGGCTCGGGGCCGCCGGTGGCGCGCCCGTCCGTCACCAGCACGACCAGCGGCCGCCGCGCGGGGTCCCGCAGCCGCTCCACGCGCAGCACGTCATGGGCGATGCTGCTGACCGCCGCCTCGGTGGCGATGGCGGCCGGCACCGTCTCCCTCCC
>NZ_JBEXSH010000233.1:0-10825 GCF_040613555.1 Streptomyces sp. NPDC006265 | reverse complement strand
GGTCACCGGCTTGACGGAGGGGAGCCGGTGAATGGCGCCGCACCCGGCAGCACGCCCTCTCGGCGTGAAGTACGGCACGGGCACACCAGGTAACACGGGGTTCACATCCGAGCAATGGCCGGGAAATCGCCTGTTGGCACGCTGCCGGACAGTTGACGCGGCGCACCGGTGCCGCAGCGCCGCAGCACCCGCGATACGCGCCCAGACACACCCCCGAAGGATGTGGCCCGTGACCTTCAAGGCTGAGTACATCTGGATCGACGGCACCGAGCCGACGGCCAAACTGCGCTCCAAGACCAAGATCATCTCGGGCTCGCCCGCCGGTCTCGACGCGCTGCCGATCTGGGGCTTCGACGGGTCTTCCACCAACCAGGCCGAGGGGCACTCCTCGGACTGCGTCCTCAAGCCGGTCTTCACCTGCCCGGACCCGATCCGCGGCGGCGACGACATCCTGGTGCTGTGCGAGGTCCTGAACATCGACCTCACTCCGCACGCCAGCAACACCCGCGCGGCGCTTGCCGAGGTGGAGGAGAAGTTCGCGGCGCAGGAGCCGATCTTCGGCATCGAGCAGGAGTACACGTTCTTCAAGGACGGCTACCCGCTCGGCTTCCCCAAGGGCGGATTCCCGGCCCCGCAGGGCGGCTACTACTGCGGTGTCGGCGCGGACGAGATCTTCGGCCGGGACGTCGTCGAGGCCCACCTCGACAACTGTCTGAAGGCCGGTCTCGCCATCTCCGGCATCAATGCCGAGGTCATGCCCGGCCAATGGGAGTTCCAGGTCGGCCCGGTCTCCCCGCTGGAGGTCTCCGACCACCTGTGGGTGGCCCGCTGGCTGCTCTACCGCACCGCCGAGGACTTCGACGTCGCCGCCACCCTCGACCCCAAGCCGGTCAAGGGCGACTGGAACGGCGCCGGTGCGCACACCAACTTCTCCACCAAGGCGATGCGCGAGAGCTACGACGCGATCATCACCGCGGCGGAGTCGCTCGGCGAGGGCTCCAAGCCGCTCGACCACGTCAAGAACTACGGCGCCGGCATCGACGACCGCCTGACCGGTCTGCACGAGACCGCCCCGTGGAACGAGTACTCCTACGGCGTCTCCAACCGCGGCGCCTCGGTCCGCATCCCCTGGCAGGTCGAGAAGGACGGCAAGGGCTACATCGAGGACCGCCGCCCGAACGCCAACGTCGACCCGTACGTGGTGACCCGCCTGCTCGTCGACACCTGCTGCTCGGCGCTGGAGAAGGCCGGCCAGGTCTGACCGGCGCACCGCTCGGCTCCCGAGGGGCGCTCACCGTTCGCGGTGGGCGCCCCTCGCGTTGTCAGTGGGGGTGCCATGGTGGGGGCATGGAGATCGACGGGGCCTCGCGGTCAAGGTGCTGACGGAGAGCGGGCGGACGCACGCGCGGGATTTCGGCGCGTGAGCTGCGCCTGCCGCAGACCGCCGGCCCGGACCTCGGTGCCGGACCGGGCGGCGAGCCGCTGATCCGCGTCGACACCGTGCAGCACACCGCCCGGGTGGCCGGGCATCCGCTCGACCTCACGTACCTGGAGTTCGGGCTGCTGGCGCACCTGGTGTGCACCCGGGCCGGGTGCACACCCGCGACCAACTGGTCGGCACGGTGTGGGGCTACGGACACGTGGCGACGGCCGCACGGTCGACGTCCACATCGCCCGTCCGCGCCGCAAGCTCGGCGCGGAGCACCGCGACACGATCCGCACCGAGCGCCGCGTGGGCTATAAGTACGTGCCGGCGACGGCACACTGATACCGGCCCCGCCCGCCCCGTCCCGCCCCGTCCCGCCCCGCCCCGTCTGCTGACAGCAGATCCCCGTTCCCTCCCCCCACCCGACCGGGCAGAGTCACCGGCATGAGGCTTCTGATGCTGGGTGGTACGGAGTTCGTGGGGCGGGCCCTCGTGGAGGCGGCGCTGGAGCGGGGCTGGGAGGTGACCGTCTTCCACCGGGGGCGGCACGACGCACCGCCGGGTGTGCGGTCGTTGCTCGGTGACCGCACCGCGCCCGTCGGACTGGCCGCCCTCGCCGACGACCCGGGCGAGTGGGACGTCGTCGTCGACACCTGGTCGGCGGCGCCCCGCGCGGTGCGGGACACGGCGCGGCTGCTGCGGGGCCGCGCCGGCCGGTATGTGTACGTGTCGAGCCGCTCGGTGTACGCGTGGGCCCGGCCCGCCAGGTTCGACGAGGACGCGCCCCTGGTGGCGGGGGCGTCGGCCGACGCGGAGCAGACCGCCTACCCGCAGGACAAGCGGGGCGGTGAACTGGCTGTGCTGGACGCCTTCGGCGCGGACCGGTCGGTGCTCGTACGGGCGGGGCTGATCCTCGGCCCCTACGAGAACATCGGCCGACTGCCCTGGTGGCTGGGCCGCATGGCACGCGGCGGCCCGGTGCTGGCGCCGGGCCCGCGTGACCTGCCCCTGCAGTACGTGGACGTCCGCGACCTGGCCAAGTGGATCGTGCTCGCGGCCGAGCGGGAGCTGAGCGGGCCGTTCAACCTGGTCAGTCCGCAGGGCCACGCCACCATGGGCGCGTTGCTCGACGCCTGCGCGCGGGTCACCGGCGGCGCCGCCGAGCTCCGCTGGACCGAGCCCGGGATGATCCTGGAGGCGGGCATCGAGCCATGGACCGAGCTGCCGGTGTGGGTGCCGCCGGGCAGCGGCCTGTACGAGGCCCTGCACAGCGCGGACGTCTCCCGGGCGGTCGGGTCCGGACTGGTCTGCCGGCCCGTGGAGGAGACCGTGGCGGACACCTGGCGGTGGCTCCAGGACCTCGGGGGTGTGGTGCCCCAGCGCCCGGACCGGCCGCGCTCGGGCCTGGATCCGGAGGTGGAGGCGAAGGTGCTGGCGTCCGGCGCCGGTGCCTGAACGCCCCCCCCCCGGGGTGTACGTAGCACCACCGCCCGGACGGGTGTCCGGCCCCGTGACCGGGCGGGCGCGCTCGGCGAGACTGACGCCATGACCATGGACACGAAGAACGGCAGCGGGCGGACGGCAGGGCGGGGCATCGGACTCGCCGCGGTGCGGGGGCTCGCGCTGGCCCTCATCTCCCTGCCGGGGGCGGTGCTGTGCTTCTGCCTGTCTCTGGTCTCGATCGCGCTCATCCCGATCGGGGTCGGGATCGTCACCACGCCGTACGCGCTGACGGGCGTGCGGGCGTTCGCGAATTCACGGCGGGTCCTCGCGGCGGAGTGGGGCGGGGTGCGGATCCCTGCGGCGTACCGGCCGCTGCCCAAGGACGCCAACCCGTGGGCGCGCACCTTCGGGATGCTGCGCGACCCGGCGACCTGGCGGGATCTGCGGTGGCTGCCGGTCGACATGACCGCGGGGTTCGTCACGGCGCTGCTCCCGGCGGTGCTGCTGCTCTACCCGCTGGAGGGGTTCGCACTCGCGCTCGGGCTGTGGCGGGTCTTCCCCGACGGGTACTGGTACGGGTTCGTGCCGGTCACCGGGCAGGCGTCAGCGTTCGGTGCGGCCGCCCTGGGTCTGGTGCTGCTGTTCCTCGCGCACTTCCTCACCCCGCGCCTGCTCGGCGTTCACTTCCGGCTCACCCGGGCCGTGCTCGGCAGCGACCAGGGGGAACTGGCCGAGCGGGTGCGGGTGCTGACCGAGACGCGGCGCGACGCCGTCGACGCCTCCGCCGCCGAACTGCGGCGCATCGAGCGGGACCTGCACGACGGGGCCCAGGCCCGGCTGGTCGCCGTCGGCATGGACCTCGGCACCATCGAGGCGCTCCTCGACAAGGACCCGGCCCGGGCGAGGGAACTGATCGCGCAGGCCCGCAAGTCCTCCGTGGAGGCGCTGACCGAACTGCGCGAGCTGGTGCGGGGCATTCACCCGCCGGTCCTCGCCGAACGCGGCCTGGGCGATGCCGTACGGGCGCTGGCGCTGCGGCTGCCGGTGGCCACCGAGGTGAGCGTGGAGCTGCCCGGGCGGGCCGGGGCTCCCGTGGAGTCGGCCGCGTACTTCGCCGTCAGCGAGGTGCTCACCAACGCCGTGAAGCACTCGGGCGCCGACCGGATCTGGATCGACCTGCACCGAGCGGACGGCATGCTGCGGGCGACCGTCACGGACAACGGCAAGGGCGGTGCGGTGATCGGGGCCGGTTCAGGACTGGCCGGGGTCGAGCGGCGACTGGGTACATTCGACGGCGTCCTGGCCGTCAGCAGCCCCGCGGGCGGCCCCACCATGGTCACCATGGAGATCCCTTGCGCGTAGTCCTGGCCGAAGATCTCTTCCTGCTGCGCGACGGACTCGTCCGGCTGCTCCAGGCGCACGACTTCGAGATCGCGGCGGCCGTCGAGACCGGGCCCGAACTGGCCGCCGCGCTGGCCGAACTGGACCCGGACGTCGCCGTGGTCGACGTCCGCCTGCCGCCCACGCACACCGACGAGGGCCTGCAGTGCGCGCTCGACGCCCGCCGGAAGCGGCCCGGACTGCCGGTGCTGGTCCTCTCCCAGCATGTGGAGCAGCTCTACGCGCGCGAGCTGCTCGCCGACGGCACCGGCGGCGTCGGCTATCTGCTGAAGGACCGGGTGTTCGACGCCGAGCAGTTCGTGAACGCCGTACGGCGGGTGACCGCCGGTGGCACGGCGATGGATCCGCAGGTCATCCAGCAGCTGCTGGCCCGCCGTTCGGGCGACGACCGGCCGCTGTCGCGGCTGACGCCCCGGGAGCGGGAGGTGCTGGAGCTGATGGCGCAGGGCAGGTCCAACGCGGCGATCGCGGGGAAGCTGGTCGTGACGGAACGGGCGATCGCCAAGCACACCGCCAACATCTTCGCCAAGCTGGGGCTGGAGGTCTCGGACGACGACAACCGCCGCGTGCTGGCGGTTCTCGCCCATCTCGACCACGGCCGGTGAAACCGGACGATCCCCATTCACCCACCGTGGAGGGTCAACAACTCCTGGTGCCAAAAGGGCTGTTGAGGGCACAAGGCCCTCACGGATCTCACATCAATTTCCGAGACATCTGAACACCCCTGGGACCGCCTCCGTATGGAAGGGAGCCGCTTCACTCCTGTCGGGCGCCTCGAAGCCCCCGGAAAAGGAAGTCAGAGGAGTTCCATGGGACGCAACACAAGAAAACGCCGCACGCCGCTGGCCACCAAGGCCATTGCCGCATCGGCGGCCCTAGCGCTCGGTGGGGGCGGGCTGATCTGGGCAAACTTCTACGCCTCGGCGCACGAGGAGAACTCGGCGAACCAGACGAAGTCCGCGGGCGCACAGATCGCCACGATCCAGTGCCCGGACGTCGGACAGAAGCTGACCGACGTGCCGGACGGTGCTCGCCAGGGGGTGGACAAGGAGCTGGCCAACCTCGACAAGCAGATCACCGAGGCGTACTCCCGGCTCGCCTCCACGCGTCGGGCCCAGGCCGGTGACGCGGGCTTCGTCAACAACGCCATCCTCGGCCCGCTGAAGTCGAAGCGGGTCGCGGCCATCGACCGGATCGGCATCAACATCCGGCGCGTGGGCGGACAGGCCCCGGGCAACCTCGAACAGCTCGCCGAGTGCCAGGGCATGGGCGCCGAGCAGCCACAGGCCAACGACGGCAACGGCGATGGTCAGAACGGCGGCGACCAGAACCAGGGCGGTCAGGACCAGAACCAGGGCGGCGACCAGAACCAGGGCGGTCAGGACCAGGGCGGCGACCAGAACCAGGGTGGCGGCCAGGTCGACGACAACGGCAACGGGGCCGCGGGCCCGTTCGCGGACGACTTCGTCAACATCAACGATGTCCAGCCGAACTCCCGCAATTTCCCGAACGGCCTCGCCGCCAACGGCGACTCCGGTTCCACCGGCACCTTCACCGCCAAGTGCGGGGTGAACGAGAACAACCTGTTCAACTCCGACAACCTGATCGTCGCTCCGGGTGTCGACAACGGCGCGCACCACACGCACGACTACGTCGGCAACCAGGACAACGACGGCTTCTCCAGCGACCAGGACCTGGCCAACGCCGCCACCTCGTGCCAGAACCAGGCGGACAAGTCCACCTACTACTGGCCGGTTCTGCGTCTGCAGGACGGTACCCAGGAGTTCGACGCCGGCGACCTCGGCGGTGGCGGCGAGGGCAACGTCGGCAAGATCCTCAAGGCCAGCGAGGCCGACATGAAGTTCGTCGGCAACAAGAAGAGCGACGTCGTCGCGATGCCGAAGTTCCTGCGCATCATCACCGGTGACGCCAAGGCGTTCACCAACGGCCTCAAGAACGCCAACACCTCGTTCAGCTGCACCGGGTTCGAGGACCGGCAGGTGACGGACAAGTACGTGATCTGCCCCCAGGGCAGCCAGGTGGTGCGCACGTCCAACTTCCAGAGCTGCTGGGACGGACAGAACATCGACAGCGCCAACCACCGCGACCATGTCGCGTTCGTCCAGCAGGACGGCAGTTGCCCGAACGGCTTCCAGGCCATCCCCCAGCTCCAGGTCCGCCTGGTGTACGACGTGCCCGCCCCGGCCATCGAGAACGGTCAGGTCAAGGCCCCGTATGCCGTGGACGGCTTCCCGGAGCAGCTGCACAAGCCGATCACCGACCACAACGACTTCATCAACGTCATGGACGAGAACCTGATGAACAAGGTGGTTCAGTGCATCAACAGCGGCCAGAACTGCGAGTAGCGGCCGACTGAGAAAGCCGGCGGTGGGAGATCTCCCACCGCCGGCTCTTGTCTGTCCGTGCGCGAAGCACTCCGGTCAGCCGTCGCCGTGACCGGAGTGCGACGATCCGCCGCCCCCGTCGCCGGAGGAGTGACCGGAGTGGTTCGTCCCCACCTCCACGCTGCCGCCCAGGGTGCCGCGCAGCGCCTGCACCACGTCCTCGTGGCCGACGGCCACCCACTTGCGGCCGACCAGGTAGAAACCGCCGTAGTCCTTGGCCGTGTTGATCCACTCGCGCTGGCCCCGATCCGTGGAGAAGGTCGCGAGGACGTACTTGTCCTTGCCCTTCTTGCACAGCGCCTGGCGGATGGTGTCCGCGTCGGTCTGCATGTTCGGCTTGCAGTCGGCCTCGGCCGCGATGTGCTCCAGGCTGCCGCTCACCTCCTTCGGAACGGCCGCCTCGTCCTTGTCGCCGGATCCGCCGCAGCCGGTCAGCGCCAGTATCGCCACCGCGCCGCTCAGCGCGAGCATCGGTCGGGTCACCCTCATCTGCTCCTCCGGTCCTTGTCGGCACGGTCCTTGTCACGGCACGATCCGGACGCATGCCGCACGGAGCCCCCGGCAAGAGGCTCTCGCCTTCGATACGGCCCAGGAGCCCGCCGCGCTCAATATCCCGCTGCCGCAGTGTGCACTGTTGTGCGAGGGTGGTCCGGTGGATCAGGACTGGGAAGATCGTGTGGCCGCCCTGTGGGACCGTTTCGACGACTACGCCGAGACGGAGGAGGACGAGGCCCGCTTCCGCGCCGACGTGGAAGCCCTGGTCGCCGAGCTGCCCGAGGGCAGCCCGCACGGCCCGTTCGAGCAGGCTTGCGCCTGGGACTCCACGGGCCGCTCCGACAAGGCGGTCCCCCTGTACCGGGAGGCGCTGGAGAACGGCCTCGCCGACGTCAGCCCCTACAAGGCCCGCCGGACGAAGATCCAGCTGGCCAGCTCCCTGCGGAACATCGGCCGGGCGGAGGAGGGCGTCGCGCTGCTGACGCCCGAACTGGTCGCGCCGTCCGACGAGCTGGACGACCCCGTACGCGCCTGTCTCGCCCTGTGTCTGTCGAGCCTCGGCCGCGACCGGGAGGCATTGGCGCTGGCCCTGGGCGCCCTGGCCCCGCATCTGCCGCGCTACCAGCGGTCCATGGCGAACTACGCCCGGCTGCTCGTGGAGCCGGGGGAGCACCCGGGCGCGTGACGCCCCGCGGCCAGGTGACCATCCAACGATTCGCTCGTTCTGCTGAACGTGCAGTCACAGGATGTCGCCCAGCGCCCCGCACCCCCCTCCCCGTCCGGCCCGGTCGTCGACGTCGAGCAGGCCGAGGCCGCGCTCGTCGAGCACTACCCGCGGCTCGTCCGGCTGGCCTATCTGGTGCTGCCACCCGGGCTGGGCCGCAGCCGCCGCGTCCTGACCGCGCACGCCCTCACCCAGCGGGCCCTCCCCCGCGCCCGCACCCCGGCACCGGTGATCCCGGCGCAGTCCACCGGCCGGGACGGCGACCCGGGGTACGCCCTGGTCCGTCTCCAGGTGCTGCGCACGGCGCTGGAGGCGGGGCTGCCGCTGAAGGCGAAGGCGTGGCCCAAGAGGTCCCAGCTGCCACCGCTGCTGCCGCACGTATGGGGCCTGAAACTGTTCCCGCGCTCGGGCGGTGCCGACGAACTCGCCCTGGACCAGCGGCTGTCCACCCTGTCGGGCCCGGCCCGGGCCGCGTACGCGCTGCGCGGCCTGGAGCGGCTCACGGACGACGAGGTGTGCAAGGTCCTCGCGGCGGCGGGCGTCGCCGACCCGGAGGGCGCGTTCCTGGAGGCCGACGGGATCCCCGCCCAGTACGGGCTGCTCGACTCCCCCGAGTTCGACCCCTGCTCGCTCCAGGCACGGCCCACCGACCTGATGCGCCGCCGCCAGCACCTGAGGGCCGCCCTGGTCGCCGGTGCCGCGCTGCTGGTGTGCGGGGCGCTGCTCGGCCTGCCCGGTGAGGGCTGGGGCCCCGAGGGCGCCGCGGCGCCCCCTTACGCGCGCAACCCGGCCGCGCAGGCAGCCCTCGACCCCTCGAAGGTGACGCGGATGCCCGCGTCCGCCTGGCGCAGCTCGGCGCGCACCGACTTCTCCGTGTGGCCGGCCCGCGGCGACCTGACCGGCGACAAGGCCCTGCTGCGCCGAGCCCTGGCCGTGTGGGCACGCCCCGGCGAGACGGTCCAGGTGTCGGTGACCCCCGGCACCCTGTCCGGTGGCCCGGCCGGACCGCCCCAGCTGCTGTACGCGGGGACGGTCGACGCGGCGCGCGTGGTGATCCTCTACGACGGTCTGCGCATCGCCCGGTACGCCGAACCGACGGACGGCACCCAGGGCGCCGCCCTCGACTTCGCCCGGGTCGACGGGGCCGGCCGGGCCGAGGCGGGCGCGGTCGTCCTGGGCCGGTCCGACGGCAATGTCCGCTATCTGACGGCCCCCTGGGTACGCAAGGCCGGCGAACGGGACCTGATGAAGCCGGGCTCGGGCGCGATGGACCTCGCGCTCACCGACGGAGTGACCGCACCGCTGGCCAGCCCGGCCCTGCGGTCCGGCCCCTGCTCCTCGTGGAACGTGCTGCAGGTGACCGACGGCGCCGGGACCCGGCTGCTGACCGACCTCGGCGAACTGGTCCCGGCCCGGCTCACCGTCGGACGGCCGGGTTCCCCGCGCGAGGTGTCCGGGGCCGCGGCGCTGCACACCTGGCAGCCGTTCGCCTGCTCCCTGAGCATCGTGCGCTCGGCGGGGGTGCGCAGCGTCAACGCCTGGGCGTTCAACGAGCAGCCGCTGCCCGACGCGAGCGGCTCGGCGGCGTGGGTGTGTACCCGGGCCGAGACCTGGCGGGGCGGCGGGGCGCGGGTGCTGGCCCAGTTCCACACACCGGGCGGGACGTACGGGGCGGCGGCGGCGCAGGCCGAGAACGTCCCGGCGTGCGGGCCGCGGGACCCGCATGTGCTGGCCGGGGTGTTGTGGAAGGCGAAGGCCGGTGACTGGTACCTGCTGGCCGCGGGGAGCCGGGAGACCGCGTCGATCCGGGCGACGGGCGGAGTGAGCGGGGCGGCGCAGAGCAGTCTGCTGACCGTGCGGGCCGAGCAGGGGGCGCAGGCTCAGCTCAAGGGGACCCTGAAGGACGGTCGTTCGCTCCGCGGGCTGCGCTGACGAGGGTCGTTTTCGGGCCCGTCCCGTGAGGCCGGTGGCACCCCGCGATCGATCCGGCCCGTTCGAGGCCGGAATCAATCGGTAAGGTGTTCGTATGACTACCGGGGTTCGCCGCAGAATGGGAGTCGAGGAGCGGCGGCAGCAGTTGATCGGCGTCGCCCTCGAACTGTTCAGCCGCCGCTCGCCCGACGAGGTCTCCATCGACGAGATAGCGTCGGCCGCGGGCATTTCACGCCCGTTGGTCTACCACTACTTTCCCGGCAAACTCAGCCTGTACGAGGCCGCGTTGCAGCGGGCCTCGGACGATCTGGCGGCCCGGTTCGTGGAGCCGCACGAGGGCCCGCTGGGGTCCCGGCTGCTGCGCGTGATGCGCCGCTACTTCGACTTCGTGGACGAGCACGGGCCCGGTTTCTCGGCCCTCATGCGCGGCGGCCCGGCCGTCGGCTCCTCCACGACCAACGCGCTCGTCGACTCCGTACGGCAGGCCGCGTATATCCAGATCCTTTCGCACCTGGGCGTGACCGATCCGCCCGCGCGCCTCGAACTGGTCGTCCGTTCCTGGATCTCCCTCGCCGAGTCGACGGCGCTGATCTGGCTGGACGGCCGGCGCATCCCGAGGGAGGAGCTGGAGCCCCAGCTCGTGAACGACTTCGCCGCCCTCGCCGCGGTCAGTGCCGCCTACGACGAGGAGATGGCCGCGCTGCTGCGCGGCATCGTCAAGGACGAGCCGGCCGACGGCCCGTTCGCGCACCTGGCCGACCGGCTCATCGCCCTGGCGAGCTGATCCGCCCTGGTGCCTGTCGTTTGGATCAGGCCGCAGACGCGGGGCTCACCGCCCATCGAGAAGCACCGCCGTATCCCTGCGACCTGATCCCAACGACAGGCCCTAGTGCCGCGGCAGGCGACGTTTGCCCGTTGAGGAGCGGCGTTTGGTGCGTGCTCTCGGCGTGGCGGCCGGAAGCCCTCGTACTGGACGTACTCGGGGTTTCGGCCGGTGCG
>NZ_JBEXSH010000232.1:0-10826 GCF_040613555.1 Streptomyces sp. NPDC006265 | reverse complement strand
AGCTTCGTGGTCTCGCCATACACCGAAGGTAAAGCCGACCCACCCTTCTTGACAAGGCAGTACAGAACTGGCTAGGTTCCTGACCGTTCAGTACACAACCATCCTGAGCTCACCGGACAGGCTTGGTCCGGCTTGCAGGACCGGTGCGGACCGTGTCGACCTCAGCGCGGGCGATCCCGCACAGCGCACGACAAAGTCATGCCCACAACCGAAGGAACCACCATGCAGACAACTCACCCAGTGGCCCTTGTGACGGGCGCCTCCTCCGGGATCGGGCGGGCGGCGGCGCTCGCCCTCGTGGGCGCCGGCTTCGCGGTGGTCGGCACGAGCCGCAACGCGGCGAAGGCCGAGCCGCTCGCCGGGGTGACGTTCCTCGATCTCGACGTGGCCAGCGACGAGTCGGTCCGCTCCCTGGTCGGGGAGGTGATCGAGCGGTTCGGCCGGATCGACGTCCTGGTCAACAACGCAGGCGTGGGCGCGGTCGGCGCCGGCGAGGAGAGCTCGATTCACCAGGCCAAGGAGGTCTTCGACGTCAACGTATTCGGCCTGATGCGGATGACCAACGCAGTGATGCCCCACATGCGCGCCCAGGGCACTGGCCGCGTGCTCAACGTCTCCTCGGTCCTCGGTCTGATCCCAGCCCCCTTCATGGCCGCCTACGCCGCCACCAAGCATGCAGTCGAGGGCTACTCCGAGTCCGTCGACCACGAGCTTCGCGAGCACGGCGTCCGGATGCTGCTGATCGAGCCGGCCTACACAAGCACAAGCTTCGAGACGAGCAGCATGGAACCCGACTCGCCCCTGCCGATCTACGCCGCACAGCGGGAGGTCTCCCGAGACGTGCTGGCCACGGCCCTGCGCAACGCCGACCACCCGGACGTTGTCGCGAAGGCGATCGTCGCGGCCGCCACCGATTCCAAGCCCAAGCTCCGCTACACCGCCGGCCCCATGGCCAAACGCGTCAGCCTCCTGCGTCGGATCGTGCCCTCGCGCGCCTTCGACAGAGAAATCCGCAAGCTCAACCGACTGGCCGGCTGACCCCGCAGTACACCCGGCGCCTGAGGAGACGCACATGTCCAAAACTAGAGACACCGAAGCCAGCATCAGCATCTCTCGTCCGACCACTCTTGAAGAAGGCTGACACACATGGAGTTCGAACACGTCACCTTCGACCTGCCACACGGCACCTTTCACGCGCTGCAGGGTGGTGATCCCGATGGTCAACCGACGGTCGTCCTGCACGGCTTCCCGGACCATCCGCCGACCGCGAAGCCCTTCCTCGCCGAGCTCGGCCGCCGCGGCCGTCACGTCGTCGCACCCTGGCTTCGCGGTTACGCGCCGTCCCCGACCGCGGGGCCGTTCGACTTCGCATCCCTCACCGGCGACGTGCTCGCGCTGATCGACCGCTGGTCTCCGGGGCGAGCCGTGGAGTTGGTCGGCCACGACTGGGGCGCCATGATCACATACGATGCCGTCGTCACCGCGCCGGAGCGGATCGAACGCGCGGTCGCGCTCGCCATCCCCCACCCACTCACGTTCGTGACCCGGCCGCGCCCCGCTCAGCTACGCCGGAGCTGGTACATGGGGCTCTTTCAACTGCCGGGAAGCGGGTGGATGGCCAGCGCCCGCGATCTCGCCCTCATCGACCGCCTCTGGCGTCAGTGGTCGCCCGGCCTCTCGCTCGATCCAGCTGTCCAGGCGGAGCTGCACGAGCACCTGCGGGCGAGCATGCCCGCGCCCATCAAGTACTACCGGGAGATGATGCGACCCGGCATGCTCAAGGCGGCGCGCCGCCTGTCTCAGCCGATCGAGGTGCCCCTGCTGCACCTCCACGGTGCCGACGACGGCTGCATCCTCCCCCCGCAGGTCGACGACCGACATCGGTTCGCCGCCCCGCACGCGCTGGAGGTCGTCCCCGACGTCGGTCACTTCCTGCACATCGAGGCCCCCGAGGCGATCGCAGAACGGATCGCGGCATGGGCCGAGTAGCGGATCACTCGACCCGGCGCCACGAGGTTGGGGAACACGGGCGGGGCAGAGCAGGTGGGCTCGGATGTTCCTGAACCCTCGCCGAACCCGGGCCGGGGTGAGCCGGGCGGGTTCGGTGGGTTTCTCCCAGGGCCGACGGAGATCGGCGGCCAACGGCCGCTGTAGCCGGTGCTGGTCGAACCCTGGAAGTACAGGGCCCCGATGGGCTCGTACAGCGCGAGCATGCCGTCGGTGTCCCCGGTCTCGGCGCGCTCGAGCCACAGTCGGCCCAGATCCTCGGGCTTGTGCGCCTTTCGCGACCGTGGTCGGTGACCGCCGGCTTCTAGCTAGGCCTGCGCCGGGTTCTGGGAGAACATGTACTTGTGGATGCGCCACCCGTCCGGGGTGCGACGCAGCACGAACAGCTCGCGGAAGTAGGCCTGGGTGCGAGTGCCGTCGGCCACGGCAATCACCGTGACGGGCTGCTCGGAGCGGACGATCGCGATCTCGTCGTAGACCTCGGTCGAGACCACATTCACGTTGACCTCCATCCCGATGGCGGCGAAGGTGCTGGCGTAGAAGGAGGCAACGGCGTCGCGGCCGCGCAGGCTGGGCCGGTTCTCGGGGATGATCTCGGCCTCGTCGGCGTAGAGCCGCAAGATCGTGTCAGTGTCCTTGATCTGCATTGCTTGCATGTACGCCTCGACTATGGCGACCGCGTCGGCGGTGCTGTTGTTGTTCGTCATGTGGTGCTCCTTTGATACTTGGTTGGCAACCCACGCCACACGTGCCGGTGACGTGCCAACTTTTCC
This sequence comes from Streptomyces sp. NPDC006265, assembly GCF_040613555.1. Lineage (NCBI taxonomy): Bacteria > Bacillati > Actinomycetota > Actinomycetes > Kitasatosporales > Streptomycetaceae > Streptomyces > Streptomyces sp. NPDC006265. The sequence continues at coordinate 8,046 of NZ_JBEXSH010000232.1, read as the reverse complement.
GTTTGTGTGAGCCGGTCAGTACGCGACGTGGACGAGGCGGCGGGTGAGCTCGCCCCGCTGCAACTCGTCGACGAGAGCGACGGCGTAGTCCTCGGTGCTGATGTGGCTGTTGCCCTCGCCGTCGCTGAGCAGTTGGTGATCGCCTGTCCGGTACGCGCCCGTGCACTCGCCCGACGTGATCACCGCGGGCGGGGAGAGGCAGGTCCATTCCAGGTCGTCGGCGTTGTCCCGGACAAGCTCGAAAAGCGTCACCTGGGCGCGAACCGGCGGCAGGGCGTCCTCGGGGAACCCGGGGGTGTCGACGACCCGTACACCGAGGGAGACCTCCGGGATGCCCGCGCCGCCCACCACGGCCAGGCGACGCACCCCGGCCCTGCGTACGCCGTCCAGTACGCCGCGGCCCACCTCCGGCAGTGACTCGGCGGCCTCGATGCCGTCTTGTGGCGGTGACACCGCCAGGACCACCGCGTCGTGGCCGGCCGCCAGGCGCGCGACGGTGTCGGCGTCGCTCGCGTCCGCCGCGAGGGTGCCGTCCTTCCCGCTGCGCGCGACACCGGTCACCTCGTGGCCCCGCTTGCCCGCCTCGGCAGCGTTCCGGCTGCCGATCATCCCGGTGGCTCCGACAGCAAGATGCGCATCCCACGACCTCCTTGTAGTCATCGCGTGTGCCGCGCACACGCCTTCCCCGAGAAGGTATCAATGAGATACTGGTTACTTCAAAGATACTGAAGTACCCTTTGGATATGGTGAAAGAAGCTGCCGACGACTCCGAGATCTGCTGCCCGCCCCGGCTGGTGCTCGACCGCATCGGTGACAAATGGTCGGTGCTGATCGTGTTGAACCTGGGCGACGGCCCCAAGCGGTTCAGCGAACTGCGGGAGCTGCTTCATCACGTGACGCCCAAGGTCCTCACCTACACACTGCGGGGGATGGAACGCGACGGCCTGCTCACCCGCACGGTCTTCGCCGAGGTCCCGCCCCGCGTGGAGTACGAACTGACCCCGCTGGGCCACTCCCTGCGGCCCGTCGTGAAGCCGATCAGCACCTGGGCCAAGGAGCACGTGGACGAGATTCTGTCCTCGCGCAAGGCCCACGACACCCGCTCCGCGGACAGGTTCGCGGGCTGATCACCGAGTAACCCAACTGCGAGATACGGCCCGCCATGCACGCCGAATGAGCGTTTGCGACAAGTCGCGTGCCTCAGTGGCGACAACCAGACTGCTTCGACCGGTCTTATTCAGCAGCTCAACCGGCTATGCAGGTGACCACTACTGAGCTTCGGCTCACCCGCCTACGGTGGTGGAACTGCCCCCAGTCCCCCGGCGACGGTCCGACGACCGCGAACCCTCCTGCGACGGGGGCCACACGCCGGGAACCGCCATGGACATCCAGGGCACGAATGCAGCGTCAGGGCAGCGCGACGACTCCATACCGGGAGGGCCGCCGGCCCCGTTCCGGCCTGCGCGCACCTACCTTCACCACGGCATCACCGTGGTCGAACTCCACGGCGCCATCGGCCTGAGTACTGTCCCCGAAGTCCGCGCGCATAGCGACGCCGCCACGGCCCGGCAGGGCGCACGGGTGACCGTGGACCTGCGGCCGGTGGAATTCCTCGACTGCGCGACCCTCGGTCTGCTCTGCCGGGCGCGGCGCAGGGCCCTGGACGAGGCGGCCACCTGGCACTGGTCTGTGTCCATCCCTGGGACCTGCGGATCCTCAAAGCCGCCGGCCTCAGCGAGCTCTTCGCCCCCCTCGCCACAGTCCAGGACGCCCTTCGGGCCGCCGCAGGAGGACCCGGCGAACAGCGGGTTTCCGGTGTCGCGGATCCATAGCCGGTCGGCCGGGTCGACGACGACGCTCTGCACCGACTGGAAGTGCCCGGCCAGGTCGGAGGCGTCCTCACGGTTCACCTCGGCGTTGGGGTACGCCACCGGCTTCCCTTGCCGCCGTTCGGCGACGGTGAACGGGACGTCGTCGTCCCAGCGGGGGAAGTTGACGAAGCTACGGCCGTGGCGTGAGACGGTGACACCCGTCGACGTCGAGCCCCAGAAGCGGGCGACGACCGCGCACTGACCGGCGGTTGAACCGGCAGCGGCGTAGGCGGGCCCGGCGAGTTGGGTGGCGGCCAGCGATGCGGTAGTCGCCCCGAATGTACGTCGTTTCATGCAAGCGTCTCCTGCTGGGCCAAGTCACTGGAAGGCACGGCGCCTTCTCGGTGGTGGCGTGGGCGGGGCAGCAAGGCGAACGCGCTCTCCGCTATCGAGGTCAGGCGGGCGGGGCTGTGGCCGGCCGCGCCTACGACATCGATCCCGCGGATGATGGTCAGCAGAAGGTACGCGAGGTCGTCGGGATCCGCGTCGGGGGCGATGTCGCCGTTGCGCTGCGCCGCTCGCACACACTCGGCCACCGCCGTCGCGACCACGGAGAAGCAGTCGTTGGCCAGGCGTTTCACCTCGGGGTCGGAGGCGCCGATCTCCAGGGCCATCTTGGCGGCGAAGCAGGCCGCCGCCGCCCGGTCGGGGACGGGGGGTACGTCGGCGGCGAGTGGCACCCCGTTGACGGCGCGGAGCAAGTACGCGTGCAGTCGTTCCAGGGCGCCCTCGTCCGGTCCGGCGAGCGCCTTCGGCGCAAACTGCCCCAGCCGGGCGAAGTACCCGCCCATCGCCTCCAGCAGCACGCCGTGCTTGCCGTCGAACGCGGCATAGAGGCTGCCGCGGCCCAGGCCGGTGGCGGCGCTGATGTCGTCGACGCTCGTGCCGTTGTAGCCCGTGGTACGGAACTGCCGCTCGGCGGCATGCAGGACGTGGTCGGGGTCGAAGCTTCGTGGTCTCGCCATACACCGAAGGTAAAGCCGACCCACCCTTCTTGACAACTCAGTACAGAACCGCCTACGTTTCCGACTGTTCAGTACACAACCATCCTGAGCGTGCCGGACAGGCTCGCTCCGGGCTTGCAGGACCGCGACGCCGCGAAGGCAGCTTGGACGTTGAACTCATGACGTTCAGGGCGTCGCACGCAGCTCGGCGCAAGAACGAGCCAGCCGATGAAGGCTGCTTCAGAACCAATACTTCGGAGGACCACATGAGCACGGTCAGTACGGACAACACCGCACGGGAAGGCACGGGTCCCGCGATTGCCGCTGACGAGACGTTCGACGGCACGTGGCCGTATCCCGCCCGTTTCAACGAGGCTGCCGGCTTCCGTCAGCATTATGTCGACGAGGGCCCCGAGCGGCCCGGTCAGACGATCGTCATGCTGCACGGTGAGCCCACGTGGGGCTACGAGTGGCGCCATCTGATCGGGCCGCTGTCACGTCACCATCGGGTGGTCGTTCCCGACCACATGGGCTTCGGCAAGAGCGAGACGCCCCAGGACCGCACGTACGACGCGAGCGAACACGTCCTGAATCTCGAATCGTTGCTCGTCGACACCCTCGACCTCACGGACATTACCCTGGTGGTCCGTGACTGGGGCGGCCCCATCGGCACCGAGTTCGCATTGCGTAATCCCAGCCGGATCTCCCGGATCTTCGCGGTGAACACCGTGCTGCCTCTCGCCGAGGGCATCGGCGATCTGATGAAGGCCAACGGCGCCGAGAGCCGGTGGTTCCAGTGGGCCCAGTCGGCGCTCTCGGACGGTTCGTTCGAGCAGATCCTCGGAAACGCGGGTCACACCATCGCCCACCTGATGATCGACCTTGCGCATGTCGCCCGGCCCGAGATCGCCACGCCGACCTGGATCCGCGCGTACTCCAGCCCCTTCCCGACCCCGGCGGAGTGCCGCGGTGTCATCGCCTTCCCCCGGCAGGTTCTGGAGGGCCCGCAGGGCCCCCCGCCCGGCCCGCCACCCATGGAAGCCGTCGCCGCGCTGCGAGCCGTGCCGGCGATGCTGGCGGTCGGGATGCGGGACACCGCGCTGCTGCCCGAGTACGTGATTCCGTCGTTCCGGCTCAGCTACCCCGACGCACCCGTGGTCGAGATTCCGAACGCCGGCCACTTCCCGACCGAGGACGCTCCCGAGACGCTGCTGGCACTGCTCGAACTCTTCCTGCAGACGTCCGTGCGCACCTGAAGGCCGAACGGCCGGCTCCGCGTGTGCGGAGCCGGCCGTTCGACGTGAGTGAGGCGCCCACATCGACAAGGTCGTAGCCTTCTCCGGCATGTCCGGGTGAGGACCTACCTCTCGTGTGACGTGGCGGTGCTCCGCGTCGGGGACCTCGCGCATGCCGCCGCGTGGGGTGGGACGGCATGGCCCGCCGGGTCGGCCCCGCGACTCCCAATCCGCAGCACAGTACGCGGCGCGGGGACGGCGCCCAGCTCTACGAGGGCGCCGAGGCGGAGCACTGGCACGAATTCGTGCAAACGCGGTCCGAGTTGGCGGAGCGGCGGCCGAAGTACCATCGCCTGCCGGCGGCGAGGCGTTCGGCGACTGACCGTGCGGTTCAAGCCCGGCGATATCGCTCACGCAGTGGAGCAACTCGACTGAATGCGAGGGCAGTTTTTCGCTACAGTAACCGCCCAGACGACCGCCCGGCGGCGGGTAAGCCTACGGACTGTGCCTGCGGGGCGTCGAAGGGGGCCGACTGGATCAGCCGCCTGTGCGACAAGGCCGGCCGTGCCCTTTCTCAGCAGCCGCTGGGCTGCGCCGCTCGCACACACTCGGCCACCGCCGTCGCGACCACGGAGAAACCGTCGTTGGCGAGGCGTTGCACCTCGGGGTCGAAGGCGCCGAGCTCCAGGGCCATCTTGGCGGCGAAACCATCGAGCGGTTTGGGCTGCTGCCCGGCGGCATGCTCACCGAATGGGCGTCGTGGCGGTGGGTGATGTACGTGAACGCCGCCTTCGCGGCCCCCGCCCTGATCGGTGCATTGCTGCTGGCCAAGCCCGTGATCACCTAAAAGCCCAAACTCAACATTCCGGGCATCGCCGTGGTGGGCGAGGGCCAACCTATCGCACTTGACAACTCGGTACAGAACCACCTAGATTTCTGACTGTTCAGTACACAACTTCCTGGGCTCACCGGCCAGGCTCCGCGCACGCCTGGCGCGATTGAGGGCAACCCATGCCTTTGAACTCCTCCGCGCCGCCCGGCGTTGCGACGCTTCCAGGCCGGCAAGGCCCGGTCTGATCCTGGCGACGGCGAGTTTCATCGCCGTACGGGATCTGTACATCACGAACGTCGGGCTGTCCTAGATCGGCCGCGGTGTCCACGAGAGCTCGCTGTCGAACCTGAGCTGCGTGCTCAGCGCGTACGCGATCACCTACGCCGCTTACTTGCTACTTGGTCCGGGCTTGCCGGACCGCGACACCGCGAAGGCGGCTTGGAGATTGAACTCATGACACAGACGACCCAGCGACCGCCCTTCGGCGAGGACTCCCCGGCCACGGGGTCCCAGGGGAGCGACCGCGTCCGTCATCGGACGGTTTTGGCAGGCGGAGTGGAGGTGCCGATCCTTGAGGCTGGCAGCGGGCCGCTCGTTGTACTCCTCCACGGGTTTCCCGACCATGCCGCCAGCTGGACAGGGATCCTCGACCGCCTTGCGCAGGAAGGGTACTGGGCGGTCGCGCCCGCACAGCGCGGATACTGGCCCGGCGGCGCGGCCCCCGACGGCTCCTACCGCATTACCTCGACCGGCCAGGACGTCCTGACCCTGATCGAAGCGCTCGGGCGCGAGCAGGCGGATCTCATCGGTCACGACTTCGGCGCCGGGGCGGCGTACGCGGCTACGAGCCTCGACGCGAGGCGTGTCCGCAAGCTTGTCACTATGGCGGTTCCCCATCCCCGACAAGTGCTGACCGCACTCGCCACCGACGGTGACCAGCAGCGACGCAGCTGGTACATGTTCTTCTTCCAGACAGCCATGGCGGAGGCCCACCCTCTACGTCCAGCAGTTCATCGACAACGACGAGCGGGTGCGCGAGGCCCTCCAGGTCGCCGCCGAACGCGGCGGTATCAACCTCATGGAGGCCCCGCGTCCCGAGCTGGACCGGATGACCAACGGCCTCAACCACCAGGGCCTGGTCCTCCAGGTCCCGCCGTACGAGTACGCCCACCCCGAGGACCTGGCGTCCGCCGCCTACGACGAGGGTGTGGACCCGCTGATCGTCGCCCTCGACGGTGTCACCGACCCGCGCAACCTCGGCGCGGTCGTCCGCTCCGTCTCCGCCTTCGGCGGGCACGGCGTGGTCGTCCCCGAGCGCCGTGCGGCCGGTATGTCTGCCGGTGCCTGGAAGACGTCCGCCGGTACGGCGGCCCGCACCCCGGTCGCCCGTGCCACGAACCTCACCCGGGCGCTGGAGGCGTACAAGAAGGCCGGCATCACCGTCGTCGGCCTGGCCGCCGACGGTGAGTCCGAGGTCGGCGAGCTTCCGGCGCTGGACGGCCCCGTCGTCATCGTCGTCGGCAGCGAGGGCAAGGGGCTGTCCCGGCTGGTCGGGGAGACCTGCGACCACCGGGTGCGGATCCCGATGCCGGGCGGCGCCGAGTCGCTCAACGCCGGTGTGGCGGCGGGGATCGTGCTGTACGAGGCGGCCCGCCGACGCAGCTGAACAGGCGTCCGGAACTTCACCTGTACGGGGTGATTCCGGTGTCGTCGGGGCGACGAGGACAAGCTTGACGGGGTCCGGACAGATCCGGCGGGTCAAAGCAGTGTCCTAACCCGACGTCACTCGGTTAGATGAGTGTGGACACCAGAACACCCCGCACACCCACGGGGGGCCGCTCGTCGGGACTCGACGACGCTCCCGCGCTGAGCATGGTGAAGGTGCCGAGCGACCCGGCGCAGGTCATCGTCAATCACGCGAGCTTCCGCGTGCAGTTGGGCGTATCGACGCGTCGCCTCCAGTCCCCCCGGGTCGCACGGCATCTGACCGCCACCGAGGACACCGCCCGCATCCCCCAGGTGAGGGGCGAGGCGGACGGGGCCGCCGCCCGCCGCCGGCCGGTCGTCTGGAGCGGCAAATCCGCCCCCGACGACACCGGCGCGCACCGGCTCCTGCAGGCCGTGCGGCACGAGAGCGTCCGCCACGCCGACGAGCCCGCCTCGGACACCGGAGCCACCCAGGTCATCTCCCGCGTGGGACCGGGATACGACAGCCCGGGATCCCAGGGCGCGGGCTACGGCGGCGACGGCTACGGGGACGACCTCGCCCAGACCGTCGAGACCCCGGCCGTCGGCCCCCAGCGCACCCACGAGCCCTCCGACGGCACCCGGCTGCTGCCGCCCATGCGCACCGTCGGCAGCACATACGACGAACCGGCCTACGCGGACGGCGAGTTCGAGGAGTCCGACACCGACGCGGACGACACCGGCCGACGGGCCAAGCGGCACGGCGACGACCCGGCCCGGCACTCCTATTACCCGGGCCGCCGGATGAACCTCGGCGTGGTCCTGCTGCCGCTGCGCGTGTTCCTCGGCTTCATCTCGATCTACGCCGGCATGGGCAAGCTGTGCGACCCCGTCTACTTCGAAGGCGGCAAGCGCGGCTCCATGGTCAAGTGGCTCAACACCCTGCACCCGTGGGAAGTCGCCGAGCCGCTGCGCCAGTTCGCCCTCGAGCACCCGGTCGGCGCCGGTCTGGTCATCGCCTTCGCGCAGGTCATCGTCGGCGTCCTGACGGTGCTGGGCTGCTGGCAGCGCGTCGCCGCCTGCCTCGGCGCCCTGCTGTCGGCCGCGCTGCTGGTCACGGTCAGCTGGAAGAGTGTCCCGGCCTACGAGACGCCCGACATCATCTACCTCGCCGCGTGGTCCCCGCTGATCATCGCCGGCGCCCCCGTCTACTCCGTGGACGGCCGCCTCGCCGGCAGTGCCTGGCGCCGGCTCGGCCCCCGCGCCGACATCTGGGACCTGCGCCGCTACGTGCTGCGCCGTGGCGCCCTGGTCACCGCCATCGCCACCGGCATCACCCTGCTCGTCGGCTCGTTGCTCGGCGGCGCCGTCCGGGACGCCGACCGGGTCGTCGTCCCGGGCCCCGGCGAGGCCCCGCGCAACGAACTGCCCGGCTCCCCGCTCCCGGGCGAGCCCGGCAAGCGGCAGGACAAGCGGAC
>NZ_JBEXSH010000231.1:0-10847 GCF_040613555.1 Streptomyces sp. NPDC006265 | reverse complement strand
GTGCGGTGCGCAGCAGCAGGATCCAGGGGACCAGGGCGGCGTAGGCGCACCACCACAGCGACGGCGCGGGAAAGGCTAGGACGGGGAGGGCGCCCGCGACCGCCGCGGCGGTCGCGCGGCGCCAGGGTGAGGCGAGCCAGTGGTCGAGCGTCTTCATAGGCGCCTCCTACCCGCGGGTGCCTCCAGTGTGCGCCCCGCGGACGATCTAGGACACAGGACGCCGGGTCAGTTGACCACAGGTGTCTTCTTCGGCTCGGGAAGGCGCCGCCACTTCTCCCGTACCACCACCTCGTTCAGCCGCCAGCCGTCGTCCGTGCGCAGCGCCCCGAAGGCGTACCGTCCGCCGCACACGAAGTCGGGGGCGGGCCCGGCGGTGGCCATGGGATTGACGTAGTCGGCCTGGACCTCCGCCGTGTCCCCGGTGTCCTGCTCCCAGATCCCGAAGCTCACCCGCCGGTTGACGATCAGATGCTGCCGCATCGGGAACAGGCTCAGGCTCTCCGCGAGCCACGCGGCGACCGCCCGGGCTTCTCCCTCGATGCCGCCGGCCGAGCGGTAGTCCGCCCGCCCGCGAGGTGCGAACAGCTCTCGGTACGCCTCCCAATCGCCGTCGTCGACCGCCACCGCGTAGTCGGTGATCAGCCCGTCCAGTGCCGGCCGGTCCCTCACGGTAGCGAGCTCCACGCGCTGCGTCATCGGATCAGTGTTGGGCATGGCGGGGGCCGGGCCAAGAGCCGTGCGTGAGCGATATTCGGTGGCCGCCGAGGGGCGGCGGGGCCCAGCCTGTCCGTCGTGAACGAACGACACGAACCGAAGTTCCAGGTGCGCGCCCGCCATACCGGGTCCACGATCACCGTCTACCAGGCCTACCGCCCGGAGATCGGCGGCCCCGCCGCCCGCCACGGCCGCTTCCCGGCCGCGTGGAAGCGGGAGCGTATGACATGGATCAAGCCGTCGTTCCTGTGGATGATGTACCGCTGCGGCTGGGGCACCAAGGAGGGCCAGGAGACGGTCCTGGCAATCGAGATCGACCGCGAGGGCTTCCTCTGGGCGCTGCGCAACGCCTGCCTGTCCCATCACGTCCCCGCCCTGCACGGCGATCAGGCCTCCTGGAAGCGGCAGTCGAGGCAGTCGCCCGCACGGGTGCAGTGGGATCCGGAACGGGACCTGCACCTCGACCCGCTGCCGCACCGGTCGCTTCAGCTGGGGCTCGCCGGGGAGGCCGCGGCGCGCTACGCGGACGAGTGGATCGTGGGGATCGAGGACGTCACGCCGCTCGCCACGGAGATCCACGGACGGGTGCGGGCGGGTCAACTGGACTCGGCCGCTCGGCTGTTGCCGGAGGAGCGGCCCTTGGACCTCGACGACGAGGTGCTGGAGCGACTGCGCGCCTAGAGGGGGCAGTCGACTGCGGGAGCTGCTCAGGCGGCCTTGACGACGCCGCCTCGGATCGCGGCCGCCCACTCGACGACGAGCAGCTCGTACTCCGCGCGCTCCTCGGCCGACAGGGTGCCGCCCGTGCGCTGCCACAGCGCACGGATCTCGTCATTGACCTCGGCAGCGGACCGCCCGGAACCAGGGGTCACGAAATCGGGGGACATGCGGACAAGCCTAGGGGCAGCCACTGACAGCCCGCTACCGGACGGCTACCCGATCCCTATGCGGTTGGTCACGAGAGCCGGGTCACACGGACCGGGCGCCCGCCCCGGGTCAGCCCGCCGACTCGGCCGCATGCGGGCTCAGGGCACCCATGCGGACCAGGGCGATGATGAGGATGCCGAGCGCGATGCGGTAGTACACGAACGGCATGAAGCTCTTGGTCGAGATGAACTTCATGAACCAGTTCAAGCGTCGAGGTCCTGAGCTGCTTTGACCTGCCGTTTTCCACCACTCTTCAAGATCGAATTAGGGAGCAGTGGGAGATGGCACTTTCCAGTGCTCTTCCTCGCTGGCCACGAAGCGCAGCCATCTGGTTTGCAGCGAATCGGCAATCTCCTGCTCCATGGTCAGGACCCGAGTTCATGCGGGGGATCCGGATGCCGCTGAGCACGACCTCGATCCCCGCGTCGGCGAGGATCGTGTCGAACAGTTCGGGGAACTTCCCGTCCCGGTCCCGGATCACGTAGCGGGCCTGGCAGCCGGCGTCCTGGAGATCCATGACGAGATTGCTGGCGGCCTGCGCCACCCAGGAGGCGGTCGGGTGCGCTGTCGCGCCCAGGAAGGGGATGCGCTGGCCGGCGTGTCCGATCACCGCGAACACGTACAGCCGCGTCCCGGACAGAGTGATGGTCTCGAAGAAGTCACACGCCAGCAGGGCATCGGCCTGGGAGCGCAGGAAGTCCGCCCAGGTACTGGACGTCCGCTCGGGTGCCGGCGGGATCCCGGCGTCCTTGAGGATCTACCAGACCGTGGACGCCGCCACTTTCACGCCGTGGACGAGCAGTTCACCGTGCAGGCGCCGGTAAGCCCCCCGGTTGGGTTCTCGCGGGCCAGGCGCAGGCCCAGGCGCGGATGGAGTGCACGGTGCGCGGTCGGCTCCCGCGTTTCGGCCGGGACGGGGCGGCGTGGCGGCGGGCGACTGTGTCGGGGTGCCAAGGCAGCACGGTGTCGGGCCGCACCAGCAGCCGCATCCGACGCAGCACCTCGGGCGGCAGACCCTGGAGCAGCGCCGCCAGGAATGCCGGTGTCGACGATCAGGCAATTCCCCACTCTCCGGCCGTCTCGTTGGCGCTCCAGTACCCCGATTCTGATGACGCAGCGCGAGGATCTCGATGTCCTTGCCAGGGTCGCTCATCAGCAGCAGTAGCAGCAGGGCGAACATGTTCGTCACAGCGAGATAGGTCAGTCGCAGCAGCACGAGAGATCATCCTGCCGGGGCATTTCACCAGGCGCCCAGAGCACCCGCCCAAGCGCCCGCGCTCGACACCACCCATACACCAGCCTCCACCAGGACGGATGAGTTTTCGGCAGGCGCAGGGCGGCGGGAGACCGAGCCGTACGAGGGCATATCCGCGGGCCAGGAAGACACCGGCTTCGGCCTGCGGACGCACTGGTGACGCGCGCCATCTTGCGACCATCCAACCTTTTTGGTTGCATCATTGTATGTTGTTCCAGGCTCCAGCCCTGACCGACGAGGACGAGTGGGTTCTCGCTGAGATCGAGACCCTGCGCGAAGACCTCCGTCACTTCCTACGGCCCACTGTGCGTTGGACCAAGCAGCTCCGCCGGAACCTCACGGCACGCAATATCGCCGGGTCGAACACGATTGAGGGCTACGCCGCGTCGGTGGACGATGTCGAGGCCCTGATGTCCGGCGAGGATCCTTTGGAGGCCAGCGACGAGACTCGCAGGGAGGTGGAGGGCTATCAGCGGGCTATGACCTACATCCAGGGTCTCTCAGACGCCGGGGAGGGATTCCGCTACGACCTGGGGCTCCTCAACGGTCTCCACTTCATGATCCAGGAGCATCATCCCGATAAGCGGCCCGGCCGGCTCCGCAAGGGCCCTGTCTACGTCACGAGCCCCGATGACCCCATGGTCATGGACTACACGGGGCCCGACTACGAGACGGTCCCCGGACTCATGGCGGAGCTGGTCGCGTGGCTGAACGAGGGCGACCTCGACTCGCCCGTGCACGTTCGCGCCTCCATGGCCCACCTGAACCTCGTGAAGATCCAACCATGGGCCGACGGCAACGGCCGAACATCCCGGGCCTTGTCGACGCTAGTGTTCTCGCGGGAGGCGCTGATGCCTTCGGAGTTCTCCTCGATCGAGGAATGGCTCGGGCGCGGCCAGAACACCTACCGCTACTACGACATGCTCAAAGATGTCGGCGGTGAGGTGTGGAGCCCTCAGCGTGACGCCGGGCCGTGGATCAGATTCTGTCTCGGCGCCCACCACATGCAGGCGCAGACGGCGAAGCGGCGCATCGAGTTCTTCCGCGACGCCTGGCTCCTGCTCGTCGATCAGATGGAGACATCCGGCCTTGACGAGCGCATGGCCTTCGCCCTGATGCCCGCCCTCGCCGGAGGGAAGGTGCGCCGGACGATGTACCAGCGGGACGCGGACCTGAGCTCGGACACGGCGATGCGCGACATGAAGGCCATGGTGCGCACGGGATGGCTACTCTCGCATGGGCAGGCCCGCGGACGCTTCTACACCGCCGGCCCCGCCATGGACCCGGTGAAGGCAAAGATGAAGACGATCACGAAGCCGCTGCGCAATCCGTACAGCACCCGCTGACCGCCGCGGCCCCGTCTCCCGGTGAGGCGGGGCTTCGTCGTGCCCGGAGCAGGGACCGCGGCACCGATAACCGCAGAGGGACTGTCAGACCCTGCCCTTGCCGAGAACTCCGTCCGTGCAGGTCAGGCCGCATGCTGGTACTCGTGGAGGGTGCCGCCGAGGTGGTCACGTCGGCGTATGTCGAGGTGGATGAGCTGCTCCGAATCGGTGATCGGTGGGGGCAAGGCGTGCAGTGGTCGGGCGCCTGCGATGCCCTGGTGGGGCCGGTGGGAGTTGTCGTGCTGCTCGAACTCGCGCAGCGCGTGGAGCAGATGGTGCTAGTTCCAGATCAGGGTGCGGTCCAGCAGCTCGTGCCGGCAGGTCTGCACCCAGCGTTCCATGAGCGCCTTCATGCGCGGCATCCGGACGCCGGTCAGCACCATGTCGATCCCCGCGGGGGCGGGGAGATCTCACGGATGAACAGTGGGCGGTGCTGGAGCCGTTGTCTGCCGAAGGGGACGAAAGCGGGGCGGCCGCCTGTTTGGCCGCGGCGGCAGCTGATCGACGGCATACGGTTCCGGGTCCGTTCCGGCGTCCCCTGGTGGGACGTACCCGTCGAGTACGGGCCGTCGGGCCGGATCTACGACCTGTTCCGCCGATGGCGGCGGGACGGCACCTGGCAGCGAGTCCTCACCCAGCTCCAGGCCCTGGCCGAGGCGAAGGGTGCGATCACATGGGATCTGAGCGTCGACTCCACGGTGTGTCGCGCTCATTAGCCTCGCGCTCTCACGAGGTGGGCTGTCCAAGAGTTGATCAGAAACACGGAAAGTGCTCTTGACCTGCAACGATAGGAGTTGCTGAGGGTCCTGTTGGCTACAAGGAAAAGAGCACTTTCCAGGTGAGAGTGCGACACGAGGTCGCGTGTGTTGAGTGGATGCTCTTGGAGAGGGGGTCGGCAGTGTCGCCGATGACAGGGTAGTCCCGGGTTCGTGTCCGATGACCCGTCCACCGCCTGGACGTGCGTCGCTGGCAACGGTGGGGTGCGAAGCTCCAGGAAGAAGCCCAAGGACCTCCGTTCCACCCGGGGGTGACAGGCAAGGGGAAGGCCGGATGGGCGAACACCCGTGAACCCTCGATGACGCCTCGTGAGAGAAGCCCCCGCCGGTGGGACGCGGGAGCGGGGTGAAGGGCGGGCCGCTGTGAGGCGGCAGGCGCCGGGCGGATGTTTCACGCCGCCCGGGTGGACACCGCCGCCCCGGGGCATAGAGGGCGCCCACCCCGGCCGCATCTCGCATGCGCGGAACGTGGAAACCCCGACGGAGGCCGTCGCCCAGACAGGGTGGCGGTGGGCCGACCGTGCACGTCCGGTTCTGAGGGGGCCCTGGTGCAGCAATGCACCGGGGCTACCCGACAGACGGCACGCCGTAGAAATCGTCCTGACCAGGCCGGTTACCCGAGCAGAGCTGCACAGGGCCTGCCGCAGAGGGCCGCTCGCGGCGAAAAGACCCGGTGGGTCAGAACTCGACCGCCCACACGGGGTCAGGATCCAGAACCAGGATTCAACCGCCGCCGACACTTCCAGCCCCCGATGCAGGCACTCGGCCACGGTCCGCCCGGGAGGCACACCTGGACCTGGGCAGACGGGACTCCCGGCCATCGACGGTCGCCGCCAACCTCGCCCAACGGCAGGAGGAGTCAGTCAGGTTTATGGGGTGATCAGTGGAAGCGCGTTGAACACATGGTCTTTCCAGAGGCGGCGCGAGGCTTCCTCCGGGTAGGTGGTGGTCATCGGCTCCGTGTCGAGGATGCGCGTCGGGCGGTACTCGGCGTCGTAGGCGGGCCAGCCGGGATCGCCGGTGGACGCGAAGGAGGTCCAGGAGCCGCGGACCAGACCGGAAAGGGCGTCGGCTTCGTCGACGTGCGCGGGGCCGATGAGTTCTCCGCCGAGACCCGCGAACGTACCGAACACGAGCGGGATGTCCAGCGAGTGGCAGGCGCCCATGGCACCGCCGTTCGCCGGAGCGGCCCAGGTGAGCTCGTAGAGGTGGGCCCGGCCGCCTCCCGCCACCTGGGCTTCCGCGAGGTGCAGTGAGGGCATGCGGAAGAGCCAGTCGGACTGGACGAGCTCGAAGAGGCGCTCCGCTGGAGCATCGGGGAAGGCGGTGCGGTAGGCGTGCCCGGTGTCCGCGCCCGGCCCGAACGTATGCAGCGCCGCGGACGCCAGTTCCTCGCCGACCTGACCGAGGAGCCCGCCCAGTGCCATGAACAGCCGGCACTCGTCGCGGGTGTGCCCGATGATCAGCTCCACCTCGCGTGCGACGCCGTCGGCGAGCGCCTGCCACGGTGCGGTCGGCAGGACCTCTCCGTCGACCACGGGGGAATAGGCCGTCGACGTGTGCGCGACCGGTCCCCAGCGGTCCGCGTACTGACTCATCCGGGCGCCGAGAGCAGCCCCCACCCCTGGGAGTTTGTGCGGTTCCACTGCCGAGAGGTCGCTCACCGTGGGCCGCAGTCCGAGCTCGCCCGCCAAGGCGGTGGCGATGTCGGTGGCCAACTCGTCGGAGAAGAAGGTGCCGCACACGCTCTGTGCGATGGCCCGCCGGAACAGGCCTCGCGCGCTCGGCATCGCCAGCAGCGCGGCGACGGACCCGGCACCGGCTGATTCGCCGAACACGGTGACCTGGCCGGGATCGCCACCGAAGGCGGTGATGTTCTCCCGCACCCACGTCAGGGCCGCGACCTGGTCGAGCAGTCCGCGATTTGCCGGCGCCCCCTCGATGCGCGCGAACCCCTCCATGCCGACTCGGTGGTTGAAGGTCACCACGACGAGATTCCCGTCACGGGCCAGTCGACTGGGATCGTATGCGGGGTCGTCGACGGAGCCGAACTTGTAGGCCCCGCCGTAGATCCACACCATCACCGGGCGCCTCGTCGCCGGATCCGGATCCGGTGTCCAGACATTGACGATGAGCCAGTCCTCTCCTCCGGGCGTGGCAGTGGGTATGGCAGAGCTCAACGGATCCTGCGGTGGCGGGGGCCCGAACACGAACGACTCGCGCGTGCCCTCCCATCGCCGTGCCGGCTGCGGCGCGGCGAAACGCAGGTTCCCCACCGGGGGTTCGGCGAACGGGATGCCCCGGAAGACCGCGAGACCGTTCTCGTGACGGCCGCGCACGATGCCCCCACGGTGGCGACGTCGGGAATCGGTTCTGTGGTCATGACACTCCTCATCGAGCTCTACCGACCGCCACGCGGTCGCTGTACGGAACCAGGCGTCGGCTGCGTGGTTCTTCAGGGGCCCGGACGGGCCGCGTGGGCGGACGGGCCTGGGCGGACAGGCGGAAAGGCCGCGCAATCGTCTTCAGGATCGTGCGGTCGGGACCCACGGGGGCTGCCTGTCCGCGACGGGCGGGCACCTCAGGCGAGCGAGGTCCACACGCTCTTGACCTCGGTGTACGCGTCGATGGCTCCGCTGCCCATCTCCCGGCCCCAGCCGCTGGTCTTGAACCCGCCCCAGGGGGCGGAGGCGTCCACGGGGTTGGGCATGTTGATGAACACCGTGCCCGCGCGGATGGAGCCGGCCACGCGGTGCGCCGCGCCCACGTCGCGGGTCCATACGGCCGCCGCCAGGCCGTACTCGGTGTCGTTGGCGCGGGCGACGGCCTCGTCCTCGTCGTCGTACGGCAGGATGGACAGCACCGGGCCAAAGATCTCCTCCCGGGCGATGCGCATGTCGTCCCGTACACCCGTGAACACGGTCGGCTGGTAGAAGAAGCCCGGCAGGTCGTCGACTGGGGCCCCGCCGGCGAGCAGCTGGGCGCCTTCCTGGACCCCGCTGCGCACCAGTGCGTGGACGTGGTCACGGTGTTCGCCGGTGACCAGGGGGCCGAGCTCGGTGTCGGGCGCGCTGCCCGCGCCGAGTCGCATTCCGCTGACGGCCTTGGCGCAGCGCTCGGCGAACTCGTCGGCGAGGGAGCGGTGGACCAGGAACCGGGTGTAGGCGGCGCATACCTGGCCGCTGTTGAGGAGCGCGCCTTGGAGACAGCCCGTCACGGCCGCGTCCAGGTCGGCGTCGGGCAGGACGAGGCTCGGTGCCTTGCCGCCGAGTTCGAGCGAGAGACGCTTGAGGTTGCCCGCGGAAGCCCGGACGATCTCCCTGCCGGTCTCGGTCGAACCGGTGAAGGAGACCTTGTCCACGCCGAGGTGCTCGACGAGGGCCCGCCCCGCCTCGGGACCACCGGTCAGCAGGTTGATGACGCCGTCCGGCACACCGGCCGCCCGGCACAACTCGACGAGCCGCACCGTGGTCATCGGGGTCTGTTCCGCGGGTTTGACGATCACGGTGTTTCCGCAGGCGAGGGCCGGTGCGATCTTCCAACTCGCGATCATGAGCGGGAAGTTCCACGGGGTGATCAGCGCGCACACTCCCACCGGCTCGCGCTTGGTGTACTGCAGCACGCCGGGGACGGACAGCGGAGCCGTCTCGCCGTAGATCTTGGTGACCCAGCCGGCGTAGTGGCGGAAGTGCTCGGCAGCCGCGGCGACGCTGACCGCCATGGAGACGCCGAGCGGCTGGCCTTGGTCGCGCGTCTCCAACTCGGCCAGTTCCTCGGCGTGTTCTTCGATGAGGTCGCCGATGCGCCACAGGATCCGGGCGCGGGCGGCGGGGGTGAGTCCCGCCCACTCCGGGTTCTCGAAGGCGGCGCGGGCGGCCCGTACGGCCGCGTCGGCGTCCGCCGCTCCCGCCAGGGACACCTGGGCGTGGGGCTGCCCCGTCGCCGGGTCCAGGGTCTCGAACTCCGCTCCGGAGGCCGCGGCTTGCCACTCGCCACCGATGAAAAGGGTATTGGTCACAGCTGTGCTCCAAGGATGAAGTCGGCGCAGCGCTCGCCGATCATGACGGCCGGTGCGTGGGTGTTGCCGGAGGTGACGGAGGGCATGACGGAGGCGTCAGCGACGCGGAGCCCGGCCACGCCGTGTACGCGCAGCTGCGGATCGACGACCGCCGTACGGTCGATGCCCATACGGCAGGTGCCCACCTGGTGGTGATAGCTGAGGAGGGTCCGCTTGATGTACGCGGCGACCTCCGTGTCCGTACGCACGTACGGTCCCGGTGCGACCTCGCGGGCCCGCCAGTCGCCCAGCGACTTCTCCTCCCCGATCTCCCGCACCTGCTGCACGGCCCGCACCATGGCCGCGAGGTCCGACGGCTCGGAGAAGTAACCAGGGTCCAGGGCAGGAGCCTGGCTGGGGTCGGCCGACCGCAGCCGCAGGCGGCCACGGCTGAGCGGACGGATCGTCCCGGCCAGGACCGAGAAGCCGTGGCCCTCTTCCGGAACGGTCATGTCGGGCACCGGTACTGGCACGTGGGACATCAGCGGCTGCAGGTCCGGCACGGCCAGCGCCGGATCGGACTTGGCGAAGTAGTGGGCCTCCAGTTTGTTGGCCGTACCCTGCGGCACCGGCCGTGCCGACTCCCACACCACCGGAGCGAGGGTGTGGTCGTGCAGGTTCGCGCCCACTCCCGGCAGATCCGCGGTCGACTCGATACCGAGGGCCCGCAGCTCGTCCGCCGGCCCGACACCGCTGAGCAGGAGCAGCTGGGCCGATCCGATGGTGCCGCCGGACAGGATCACGTCGCCTTCGCAGCGGACCTCCGTCGTACGGCCCTCGCGCAGCAGCTCGACGCCTCGCGCCCGGCCATCGTCCACCAGGACGCGCGTGACCGCGGCGCCGGTCATCACCGTCAGCAGCGCACTGTCGAGCACCGGCTTCATGAAGGCGGTCCACGCGCTGACGCGCCTGCCGTCGCGGATGTTGCGGTGCAGCAGGTTCACGCCGAGCTGGTCCTGGCCGTTGCAGTCGTCGTTGTACGGGATCCCGTAGTCCTGGCATGCCTCGATGAAGGCGGTGGTGACCGGGTTGGGGGAGTGGTTCCGGCTGACGGGCAGCGGGCCGCCGGCCCCGTGGTAGTACGACGCGCCGTTCTCGAAGTCCTCCGAGCGTTTGAAGTACGGCAGCACCTCGTCGTACGACCAGCCCGCCGCTCCCTGGTAGGCCCAGCTGTCGTAGTCGGCCCGGTTGCCGCGGACGTAGATCATGCCGTTGAGGGCGCTGGAGCCGCCGAGGACCTTGCCGCGCGGCCAGAACACCTGGGTGCCGGAGGCGTGGCGTTGGCGTTCGGTGGTGTACGCGTGGTCCTGCGGGGAGTTCCACAGTTCCCAAAGTCGCCCCGGGTCATGGATGGCCGGGTTGTCGTCCCGGTCGCCCACCTCGATCAGGAGGACGGTCCGGCCGGCGTCCACGAGTCTGCGGGTGAGGGCGCAGCCGGCGGAGCCGGCGCCCACCACGATGTGGTTGTAAACGGTGTGTGTGGCTCGCATGACGGGAGGGTCACAGACGGACGGGCTACCGGCTTGTGCGGCGGTGCACCGTGTCTTGTGGAGGCGGGCACGAACAGCTGAGTGCGGGTAGGGACCGGCTCCCCTGACCGGTCGCGCGTTGCGCTTACAGGCCGATGCGTGGCCCGGCAGCTGCTTGAGCGGCCGGCCGGACCGCGGGCGCACAGCTCATCCCCGGGCAGCACGCGACGGCCAGGACCAGAACGTCGGCCAGTGGAAGCGGCC
>NZ_JBEXSH010000230.1:0-10859 GCF_040613555.1 Streptomyces sp. NPDC006265 | reverse complement strand
GACCATCGTGTTGATGGTGCTCTTCAGCTCCAGGATCTCCCCGCGCGCGTCCACGGTGATCTTCTGCGACAGGTCGCCCTCCGCGACCGCCGTGGCCACCAGCGCGATGTTGCGCACCTGGCCGGTGAGGTTTCCGGCCATGAAGTTCACGGAGTCGGTGAGGTCGCGCCAGGTGCCCTTGACGCCCTTGACGTCCGCCTGCCCGCCGAGGCGGCCCTCGGTGCCGACCTCGCGGGCCACTCGCGTGACCTCGTCGGCGAACGCCGAGAGTTGGTCGACCATCGTGTTGATGGTGCTCTTCAGCTCCAGGATCTCCCCGCGCGCGTCCACGGTGATCTTCTGCGACAGGTCGCCCTCCGCGACCGCCGTGGTCACCTGGGCGATGGAGCGGACCTGGCTGGTGAGGTTGCCCGCCATGTGGTTCACGGAGTCGGTCAGATCGCGCCAGACGCCGGCCACGCCCGGAACCTGCGCCTGACCGCCGAGCCGTCCCTCACTGCCGACCTCGCGGGCGACGCGGGTGACTTCGTCGGCGAACGCGGACAGCTGGTCGACCATCGTGTTGACGGTCTCCTTCAGCTGGAGGATCTCGCCGCGGGCGGGCACGTCGATCTTCTGCGAGAGGTCGCCCTTGGCCACCGCCGTGGCCACCTGGGCGATGTCGCGGACCTGGCTGGTCAGGTTGCCCGCCATGGCGTTGACCGAGTCGGTCAGGTCGGCCCAGGTGCCCGAGACGCCCGGCACCTCCGCCTGCCCGCCGAGCGTTCCCTCGGTGCCGACCTCGCGCGCGACCCGGGTGACTTCGGAGGTGAACACGGACAACTGGTCGACCATGCCGTTGAAGACCGTGGCGATGTCGCCCATGAGGCCGTCCGCGTCGACCGGCAGCCGGGTACCGAAGTCGCCGTCGCGTACGGCTGTCAGGCCGGCCAGCAGCCGCCGCAACTCCTGGTCGCCCGGCACCGCATCGACGACCCCAGTGCTGTCGCTGGTCATGCGCACCCTCGTTCCGCTCCCCAAGAGCCCTCGAAAACCGAGGACTCGGAACCCCCCGGGTCGACGTGCGGCCCGGTTGTCGTGCATGTGTTTCCACGGTCACAGATGTGGATGTGGTGTGGAAATACGCCGCAGGTTAACTCACGTTTCAAGCCCTCAACAAAGCAGGAGCCGCCATCCTCGGCCGAACAGCGACGCGGCGCCACCAGCCGTTTCCCGCAGCCTGTGACACCGCCCCGGCGCGCCGGGGAAGACCCTTCCCCACCCTTGCCATGCGAAGGGCGGCTCAGGAGACGGCGGCGTCATCCACCGAGGTCCACATCTCCAGGATGCCGTCGACTCCGGTGATCTCGCAGAGTCGCCGGAGCTGAGGTGACGGCGCGACCACGCGCGGGGTGCCCGCCTAATGGGTGAGGATCAGCAGATTGAGCAGCGTCGAGTCCGCGAAGGTGATACCGGAGGCGTCCCGGGACCACCTTCTGATGCTCCCTGACCGCGACCCCCAGGGCATCCGACAATGGCCCGATCGGGTCTACGCCGTAGGAGCCGCGGGCGACGACGACCCAGGCCCCGAGTCATTGGTACTGCCGCACCGCGGCCACCTCGGGGGCATGCCTGGTGGCCTGCTCCGGCAGCGGCTCGGCGCCGGTGTCGCGCGGGAGCGCCGGCGCACCGGCCTTGTCCCAGGGCACCTTCGGGCTCCTCCTGTGGCTCTCCCCGATGGGAGCACGTCATCAGTTGCATGAAAAGCATGTCACGTATCTACGTTCCTACAATGCTGCCCCCTAAAATGCTGGGCATGGCAGGAGTGCCCGAGTCCCACAGCGGATGGACGTTCATCACCAGCCACGCGCGCGTACTGGCGGCCATCGCCGACAACCCGAACGCCCGCATCCGTGACATCGCCGCCCGTTGCCGGCTGACGGAACGCGCCGTCTCGCGGATCATCTCCGATCTGGAGCAGGACGGTTACCTCTCCCACACCCGGGACGGGCGCACGAACAACTACCGCATCGAGCCGGACAAGGTGCTGCGCCACCCGGCCGAGGCCGGCCTCTCCGTGGCCTCCCTGCTCTCCCTGCTCTCCCTGCTCGTCCAGGACGAGTCCGACCGTGTCAGGAAACCGGTCGCCCCGTAGTGGCAACGGGTGGCGGCACGGTCTGGGGCGGTGGAGGGGCTGGCCATGACCCGTGCCGACCGCAGGCGTCAGATGTCCGCCGCGGTGAACATGCAGAGATGGAACAGGCTCGACGCCTCCGGCAGGCCGCAGCCATCCCATCGACGACGCGCTGGTGGCTCTGTACCGCGTGGCGATGTACGGCTGACCGGCTGGACGTCGGTGACGCCCAGTGACTGACCGGGACCGGGCGCGACCGGGGTCGGCATCGTTCAGTCTGCACCTGGACCGCGGCATCCGGGTCCCCGCCCGTGGCGGCCGAAGGAGCGTCGGTAGGCGGGGGTGATGTGCACCAGGGCGGGAAAGCACGGAGTGAGTCCTCACTCATTGACGGAGTGAGGACTCACTCCGTACTCTCGTAGTCATGACAGCACCCCAGGAGAACCAGACCACCCGCCGCCGCGCCCCCGGCATGTCTCCGGAGCGGCGCCGCGAAATGATCATCCAGACCGCGATCCCGCTGATCGCCGAGTTGGGCGCCGCGGTGACGACCGCGAAGATCGCCCGCGCCGCGGGCATCGGCGAGGGCACGATCTTCCGGGTCTTCGCCGACAAGGACGAGCTGCTACAGGCCTGCGTGGCCACGGCACTCTCCCCCGAGCACGCGGTCCGCGAGCTCGACGCGATCGACGTATCCCAGCCGCTGCCCGACCGGCTCGCGGAGGCGGCCGAGGCGCTGCAGGCGCACCTGTCCAGGATGGGCGCGATCCTCGGCTCGCTGGGGCACCGCGGCGGCAAACACCCCGGCACGGTGCGCGGCACGGGCCGCGAGGAGTCGACGGCCCGTATCCGCGCGGCCCTCGCGGAGCTGCTGGAACCCGAGAAGGCCGCCCTGCGCCGACCGCCGGAGCAGATCGCGGCCCTCTTCTTCGGGCTGCTCTTCACCCAGCCTCGTACGGACGACGAGCCCGACCTGACCCCGAAGGAGCTGGCGGAGGTCTTCCTGCACGGGGCGCTCTCGGGGAGCGCCGAGTGAGTCCACGGACAAGGCGCCTGGGAGTTACGGCCCTGACCGTCCTGGCCCCCGTCCTGGTGTGGGTGGTCGCGGACCCGTTGCTGGGGCACCGGCTGCGAATCGCCGACGGCGAGCAGACTCTCGCCATCGGCGCCGTGCCCGTGGCGGTCGTCGCCCTGGTCGCGTCGCTCTCCGGCTGGGGACTGCTGTCCACCCTGGAGCGGTTCGGAGCGCGGCGCGCCCGCGCCATCTGGACCGGGGTGGCCGGGGCCGTACTGGCCCTGTCCTTCCTGCCGTTCCTCGGTGGCGGCATGGACGGCGGCACCAGGGTCTCCCTCGCGCTGATGCACCTGGCGGTGGCGGCGGTGCTGATCCCGGGGCTGGGTGGCAGATCGCCCGAGGTGAGAGCCGGAGCGGCCAGGGGGTGAACGTCGGCAGCACGTGGGCCGCAGGCCGTACCGGATTCGAGCGGCCGAACCGGCACCGCCGTCAGCCCTCCACGTCGGCAGCTCCCCGTTCCTCCACGTCGGAGCGCCTCAGCGTGAGGGCCGCGATGTCGTCGTCGAGCCTTCCGCCACTGTGCCGGAGCAGATCCCGGTGCAGCGCGCCGAGCAGCGCGCGGGGCTGCTCCAGGTCCTGCAGCTGCATCCAGTCCGGCAGCGGAAAGAACCGGCCGGCGTGATCCCGGGTCTCCGATACGCCGTCCGTGTAGAGCAGCAACTGGTCCCCCGGGGAGAAGGCGACGCTGTCGACCCAGTAGCGATCACCGATGAGCGACGCGAGATTGAGGGGCGGGGAGGGAACGGCGGGGTCCAGGACCCGGACCTTCCCGCAGTGCGCGATCAGCGGCGGCGGATGACCGCAGTTGAGAAGCCGAATGTGACCGCCGTCGGGCGGGATCTCGGCGAGGAGAGCGGTGGTGAAGTGCTCGGGCTGGTCCTGCGCGGGAAACGCGGCGCCGTGCCGCGTGACGGTGGTTTCCAGGCGATGGACGATGCCCTGCAGGTCGGGCTCGTCGTACGCCGCTTCCCGGAAGCTGCCGATCACCGCCGAGGCCACCCCCACCGCGGACAGGCCCTTGCCCCGTACGTCGCCGATGAGCAGCCGGACCCCGTGCGGTGTACCGAGTGCTTCGTAGAAGTCGCCGCCGATCCGGGCCTGCTCCTGGGCCGCCAGATACAGAGACTCGATCTCGAGGTCCTCGATGCGGCGCGGCAGCGGGCGCAGCAGAACCTTCTGGGCCGTGTCGGCGACGAGCCTGAGCTGGAAAAGCACTTCCTCTCGCTGAAGTCGGACATGACTCCCGTACGCGGCCGCCAACGTGACAGCGACGATGGCGGCCGACGTGTACTGCGTCCCCAGATCGGTGTAGAAGAGGCTGAGGACTGTCATGAGCAGCAGACAGAACGCCCCCAACAGCATCGTGGGAAGCACGGGCCACATCGCCGCGGCTAGGGCTGGTGCGGCGGGCAGAAGGCGGCTGATGGCGATCTCCCGGGGTGTGGAGAACGCCAGGACGGCGATGAGGACGGTCAGGACCACGGGTGACAGCCGGGCGGCTTCCCATCGGCCGCCGTAGGCGGGGCGACGGCGCCTCAACCGTGCAGACATGATCACAAATGCATGATATCGACCTCAACAGGACTCTGGCGCGGAGAAGGGTCATACGCCGCACGCTCTGCGGCGGACAGCCCTGCCCGGAGGAGCCGAGGCCGTGCACCTCGCATGACCTCCACAGATTCCCGCGCCGACCAGGTATGGATCATGCGGGCCCTGGCCGCTCGGGATCACCAGTGTTAAAAAGGTCGCATGGCGAATCGCTTCGCCCGCTTTCAGCACCTATCGGTCAAGCGCGTGATCAGCAGGACCACGCGGAGTGTGGCCGGGCAGGTGTTGATTTTCCAGGTGGCTCTCGTGGTGCTGCTCGTGGCCTGCGGCGTTGTCGCTCTCATCCTGCAGTCGGAGCGGGACACCAATGCCGAGGCCAGGCGCCGCTCCACGGCCGTGGCGCAGACCTTCGCGCACTCACCAGGCGTCCTGGCGGCGTTGCAGGCCCCGGATCCGAGCAAGATTCTCCAGCCGCTCACCGAGGCGGGGCGCCGGGCTGCCGATGTCGACTTCATCGTGGTCATGAACACCAAGGGCATCCGGTACACGCACCCCTTGCCGGACCGAATCGGAAAGCGGTTCGTGGGCGAGATCGGACCGTCGCTGGCGGGGAAGGTCTTCGTGGAGAGCGTCGACGGCCCGCTCGGTCGCGAAGTGCAGGCCACGGTCCCGATCGAGAACGCCGACGCCGAGGTGGTGGGCCTCGTCTCGGCAGGGATGAAGGTCAAGAACGTCCAAAGTCAGCTGACCCGGCAACTACCGATCATCCTGGGTGCCGGGGCCGGAGCGCTCGCGTTGTCCACCGGTGTGACGGCGCTGGTGGGCACGCGGCTGCGGCGGCAGACACACAGCCTGGCCCCGGATGAGATGACCCTGATGTACGAGCACCACGACACGGTGCTCCACTCCGTGCGGGAAGGGGTTCTGATCGTGGCCGCCGACGGGCGGCTGATGCTGGCGAACGATGAGGCCAGACGGCTGCTGGAGCTGCCCCCGGACATCGAGGGACGGCTCGTTTCGGGATTGCCGGGCCTCGATCCCGAGACAAGGGCGCTGCTCACCTCCGGACGCGAGGCGACCGACGAGGTGCACCTCGCGGGAGAGCGGCTCCTCGCGGTCAACCAACGGCCCACGGAGCACAGGGGAGGTCCCAAGGGAACCGTGGTGACGCTGCGCGACTCCACCGAGCTACAGGCGGTCACCGGCAGGGCCGAGGTGGCACGGGAGCGGCTCAGGCTGCTCTACGACGCCGGACTCCACATCGGTACCACCCTGGACGTGCTGCGCACCGCCGACGAGTTGGCGCGAGTCCCCATCCCCCGCTTCGCGGACTTCGTCACCGTGGACCTGGCCGACGCCGTCCTGCACGGCGATGAGCCGACCGCCACGGCGACGGACATGCGACGCGCGGCCGTAAGCGGCATCCGGGACGACCACCCGCTCTCCGAACAGGGCCGACTCTTCGACTACGCTCCGTCCACTCCCCAGGCACGCGGCTACGGCAGCGGCCACTCCCAGTTGGTGAGCGATCTGCCGTCCGCCACGAGCTGGCGCCTGCAGGACCCGGAGCGGGCCCGGGCGATCATCGACTACGGCATCCATTCCCTCATCACCGCGCCGATCCGGGCCCGGGGTGTCGTGCTGGGCATGGCCAGCTTCTGGCGAGGGCAGCAGCATGAGCCGTTCAACGAGGAGGACCTGTCGCTGGCGGAGGAGCTGGTGGCCCGTGCGGCGATCAGCATCGACAACGCCCGCCGCTACACCCGCGAGCACGCCCTGGCCGTCACCCTCCAGCAGAGCCTGCTGCCGCAGGCGATGCCCGAGCCACGCACGGTCCTGCACCGCCGGCCGGGGCTCGGCCGTGCACAGTCCTGGCTGCCCGATCGGCCGGGACTGCTCGTGTCCGCCGGCGCCGCGCTGATCGGTGTCCTCCTGACCCTCGGGATCCCGTTCGACCCGGGGGCCGCCGCGCAGCAGGCGGGGCAGGCCCTGGCCACCACCAGTGCCCGGCCCGGCCAAAGGCCGGCCGACCCGGCCGCTCCCACCGGCACCTTGCCGTCTCCGTCCACCACGCCCACCGGGTCAGCGAGCTTGTCTCCGTCACCCACCCCGTCGTCGCCCTCGGGCCCGGCGGCCACCGGCCCGGATGCACCCCCGGCCCCCGCCACCCCCTCCGACGACCAGGTGACCACCGCACCCGGCGGCCCGGCCACGGTGGCGACACCCACGACCACCACGCCCGCCTCGCCTGCCGCACCCTCCGTCAAGGACGTTGTGGTGTCGGCCTTCCGGCAGACGGGTCCTACGAGCGCCACGGCCACCATCGGAATCACCACGGACGGCACCGGGCCGGTCTCGATCACGGTCTCCTGGTTCACGGGCCGAACGGCGGGCCCGCTGGGCACTGCGGACGGGCCGTCCCAGACCTTCGAACGCAGCGGCGCCACCCAGTACGCCCTCACCGTCGACCACGCCTTCCAGAGCCTGGGGTGCTACTGGGCGGTTCAGGCCACCACGACCCCGGACTCCGCCGACGGGGGCGCCTCGCAGCAGCTCCTCACCAGGCAGTGCGACCTCCGATGACGGCACACGACGATCAGCACGCTCCCGCCTGTGATCCCCACGCGCCGCCGGGATCCGCAGACGGGCCCACCGAGGTGCGGTGGTCCACCGACCGGCCGACCCAGGCACTCGGCAGCCGCGCCCCGGGCGACGAGCCGGGCCCGGCCTACGCCGAGTACAGCGCGACTGTGCTGGCAAGCCACTGGATACAGCGCCCCGGTGGGGACGAGACCCTCGTCGAGCAGACGGCGAAAGAGCGATCGACGCCACCCGACCGCGTCGAAGGCACCGTGCTTCGCTTCGGCCCGGGCGTGACCGCCGTCCCCGCGCATCGCACCCAGCGGATGCCCGCCGCCACACCACCTTCCACACCCCGGCGTCGACGGCTGCGCAGACACGCACTGCCCGTTCTCGTAGTGCTCTGCGTCCTCGCGCTCCTCGCCTGGCAGCGTCTCGGGCAGCCTCTCAGGGTCGGCGCGATCACGGTCACGGCCCGGCCGACGGTACTCGGCTGCGACGGCACCGCACACATCGTCGCCCTCGTCACGACCAACGGCCGTCCGGGCACACTGTCCTACCGCTGGGTTCGAAGCGACGGCACCGCCTCGGGCGTCCTGGAGGAAGTGACGGTCCGGGGACAGAAACGGGCACGGCTCCATCTGCGGTGGACCTTCCAGGGCCGGGGACACCACATGGCCCGGGCTGAACTGCGCATCCTGTCCGCGACCGAGCGCACGGCTGCCACCCGTTTCACGTACGCGTGCCCCTGACCGCCCGAACCGCCCGGCCCTGGCGCCGGCCACCAGCGGCGGACGCACCGAACCGTGCGTGCCGTGTCACCGGCCGGTCTGCGGACTGTAGGGCTGCAGGAGTTGGTCCACGGGTGCGTGATCGTCGGTGAGCAGTGGGGCATCGGCCGTCCAGGAGTCGAGGTCCCCGCCGGTGGTGATCTTCCAGCCGGTCCGCCGGGCGTCCAGCTCCTTCTGCGTCGCGCGAAGGTCGACCGGTCGGTCGGAGGCGAGCACCACCAGGTTGCCGCCCCTGAAGTCGGCCGTCGGGCCCTGGCCGATGTCGGCGGGTTCGCCGAGGACGGCGACGTGCTCGAAGGTCTCACCCAGGGTGGCTACTTCGGCACGTGCGAAGTCCATTCCACCGTGATCGATGAGGTTGGCGACGTACAGACCGTCCTCGTTGAGCACACGCCGTACGTCCGTCATCGCTTCCACCGTGGTGAGGTGCCAGGGCACGCTCACGCCTCCGAAGGCGTCGCCGACGACGAGGTCACGGCTGCCGGTGTCCAGGCGCCGCATACCCAGTCTGCCGTCCTCGACGCGCACACCGATGCCGGCCTGCGACGGCAGTCCGAATTGCTCACGGTTGAGGCCCACGACCCCGCCGTCGACCTCGGAGACGAGGCTGCGCGTTCCGGGCCGTGTGGCCGCGAGGTAGCGGGGCAGGGTGAGTCCGCCGCCGCCCAGATGATGAGCGGCCAGTGGTTCACCTTGCGGAAAGGCGGCATCCACGGCCGACGCGATGGCGCGTACGTACTCGAACTTCAGATGGCTCGGGTCGTCGATGTCGACGTAGGAGTGCCGCAGGCCGTCCAGAATCAGCGTGCGACCGCCGCCCCCGTCGGAGTCCGCGACGACCCGTGCGCAGTGATACTTGGTCTCCACGTCGCAGCCCCCGGGTGCGACGGTGACGCCAAGGCCGCCGGCCAGGACCATCAGTGTCAGGGCAGGGGCGCCGCTCCACCCGCGCGTTCGCCACTCGACCCACGCCGAACCGGCCACCAGCAGTGCTCCGAGGCCGAGCAGTATCCCGCTGACCGGCAACCGCGAGACGAGGACGAAGCCGGTGAGCACGGTGCCGACGATGGCGCCGACGGTACCGACTCCGGACAGGCGGCCGACCACCGTGCCGGTCTCCGCCAGGTTGGTGAGACGCAGCTTCGTCACGAACGGCGTCACCGCGGAGAGCAGCGCGCCCGGCACCAGGATGGTCACGGACGCGATCACCAAGAGCACCTGTGGTGCCCACTCCGCAGTGGTGCGCAACACGGACGGGGTGAGCGCCACGACCGCTCCGGACACTCCGAGCGAAGGGCCGATGAGCCGACGGGGATCGACCTGATCCGCGATGTGCCCGCCCAGCCAGGAGCCGAAGGCGATGGCGGTGAGCGCGACGCCGATCACCATGGTGCTGGTCTCGAGGGTCAGGCCGAGGTAGGGAGCGAGCAGCCGCAGAGCGACGATCTCGACCACCAGAACCGCTGCCGATGACCCGAACACCAGCATCGCGGCGGCACGAGGGCCCAGACCGACACGGCCCGGCGTGCTCTCGGCGGCGGGCGACGAAGACGATTCGGTCACGGGCGACATTCTTGCACGCAGCTCACAGACCCAACGGCGCCATGCGCATCCTCATCTCTCCGCCCCTCAGCATGACTTGAAGTCGGCAGAAGTAGACCGGGTACGGGCGTCGGGGGAGCGTGCGCCCGCCGCCGACCGTCCCGAGTGGGCCCGTGGCAAGGAGCTCAGGGGCGAGGTTCCAGCACCTCCAGGGCGCCGGTCCGGGTGTCGTAGCTGCGCAGGGTTGTCAGCCGAATGGACAGCGGTGGTGCCGGCAGCAGCTCAGGGACGCGCCGGTCGGCGAAGGCACCGGCTCTGCGGGTCCGGCCGAGGGTGACGTGCGGGGCCCAGCGCCCGGGTTCGTGAAAGGGGTTGACGGTGTCGGGCGGGCTGTCCGAGGCCACCGCCTCCCACACCCGGCGGTGCAGCCCGGCCAGCCGGGGGTCGAGGTCCAGCCCCCAGGCCAGCACCGAGGTGGGCCGCTCGAAGCGGACCACGCCGGTGCACCGCACCGGCAGCGGCAGGGCGGCGGCCACCTCGGCGAGCTCCCAGCGGATCGGGGCGGTCAGTTCCGGGCAAGCGGCCAGAGTGATGTGCGGGCTGTTGGTCGGTGAGCGGTGACGTGCCCGGCTGGGCAGCCCCGCGTCCGCGAGCCGCCGCCAGGCCTCCCGGACCGCTTGCTCCGCCGCCTCGTCCAACAAGAGCTCGACCGTTCGCACCGCCGCAGCCTACCGGCGATCACATACTCGGTCCCCGCCGGCAGTGCCGCCGGCCCCGAGGGCCCGGGACGTTCCCATGGAGTGGACCTGACGTACAGGATGGCCCGGCGATGTCGCGTACTCCCCCACAGGGCTGTCCCACCTAGCAGGGCCTGACGTACCAGACGGGGGTCCAGTCGTAGCTCGCCACGCTGAAGGGAGCTCCGAGGGTGACGTCGATGACGGTGCGGTTCTGGTTCTTGAACAGTGCTCGGGTACCGCGCGTCTGGTTGTTGTAGTAGGAGCCGTCACCGGTCCAGTCCTGCAGCGCGTAGTCCTGGCAGTGGAACAGGGCGAGTCGGTCGCCCATGCCGAGTGTCTGACGGAACATACAGAAGTACTCGTAGTCGCACTCCCATTGTGCCGCGGTACGGCTTGCCAACCGACTCGCCCAACTGGCGGATCACAGCCGACCGACGGATCCCCCGTCCCTTCGACGGCACCTCAACACC
>NZ_JBEXSH010000229.1:0-10866 GCF_040613555.1 Streptomyces sp. NPDC006265 | reverse complement strand
AGGCGTCCGCCGGGCCCGCCGAGGAGGTCGCCGCCGAGATCCGGGCGACGGGCGGTACCGCGCTCGCGCACACCGGCGACGTCTCCGACTTCGCACAGGCCCGCACGCTCGTCGACTCGGCGGTCGACGCGTTCGGCAGGCTCGACATCCTCGTCAACAACGCGGGCATCCTGCGCGACCGCATGGTGTTCTCCATGGCCGAGGAGGAGTGGGACTCCGTCCTGCGCGTGCACCTCAAGGGACACTTCAACACCACCCGGTTCGCCGCCGCGCACTGGCGGGAGCGGTCCAAGCGCGCCGGGGAGCCGGTGTTCGGGCGGATCGTGAACACCTCCTCGGAGGCGTTCCTCGCCGGTTCCGCCGGCCAGCCCAACTACGCGGCCGCCAAAGGCGGGATCGTCGGTCTCACCACCTCCACCGCCCTCGCGCTCGGCAGGTACGGCGTCACAGCCAACGCCATCTGCCCCCGGGCCCGCACCCGGATGACCGAGGACGTCTTCGCGGGGATCGAGCAGCCCTCCGGGGCCGGCCTCGATCCCCTCGCCCCCGAGCACGTCGCCCCGCTCGTCGGCTTCCTGGCCTCACCCGCGGCCGCCCACGTCAACGGGCAGCTCCTCGTGGTGCACGGCGGGATGGTCGCCGTCGTCGATCGGCCGCGGGTCGCCGCGAAGTTCGACAGCAAGCAGGACACCTTCACCTACGACGAGCTGGAGGCCGCCCTCGGGCCGTACTACGCCGACCGGCCGGCCGGGGAGACGTTCGCGGCGGCGGAGGTGCTGGGCCTCAAACGCGGGTGAAGGACATGGAACGGCCCTCCCCGCTGGTGGCGGGAAGGGCCGTTCGCCGTCTGGTGACTGACGTGCCGTCAGGCCGCAGTCACGGCCTGCTCGGTTTCCGCCACCGGCTTGCGGTGACGTCCGCGCGGAGCCGTCTCGCCGTCCTGCGTGGAGACCTCACCACGGTGCCGGCCGGGGCCGGTGGAGGACTGCTGGACGGTGGGGGTCCCCCCTGGACGGAGCTCGTCGGAGTCCTTGGGGGAAGTACGCGGCTGGTTCGTGCTGGCGTCGCTCATCGGATGGAATTCACCCCGTCAACATGATCTTTTTACAGCCGGGTGAGTCTAACCGGCGCCCCAGACCTCGGATCCAGGCCGCCACGCCAACCGGCACTAGTTCGTTACAAGGCGTCCCAACGGCGCTTCCTGAAGGGGCACAGGGCGTGCGGCGGAGGGCGCCGGAGGCTCGGCGGGCCGGGCCGGCGGGTCGGGCACTCCCGGTTCCGCGGACTGCCCGGAGCGGTGTGGCGCCACCGGCTCCGGCCCCGGTTCCGGAAGCGGCGCCGACGCGGGCCCTCCCGGATGTGCAGCGGGCCTTCGAGAACGTCATGCCTGCCCCTCGGGGCGCATCGGGAAAACGTATTCCGCGCAGTGTGCCCAGCGGCGATCGAGTGCGTCAAGGTTTCGAGCAGATGAACGTCAGCGTTGTGGAGGCCCCTGACGGAAAGCCCTGCCCCACCCAAGGGCTCGGTTGCTCAGTCGGTCATGCCACCTTGACCAGCTTCCAGCGCTGGTTGCTGCCGCCGTTGGTGTACCACTGGTCGATGGGGGTGTTGTCGGTGGTCCCACCCTTGTACACGTCCACCTTGTACCCGTTCGACCGGGACTCGATGGTGTAGCTGCCGCTGTCGCCCGGGGCGATCAGCCACTGCTGGCTGACGCTCCCGCTGGGGGTCTTCAGCTGCAACTGGGTGCCGGGCCAGGTGGAAGCCGCGTTGATGTCGAGGGACTTGCCGCTGGTGACACCCGTGACGGTGAGGTAGCCGCCGCTGGTGTAGGCCAGTTTCCACTGCTGGCTGCCGCTGTTCGCGTCGGTCTTCTGAACGACGGGCGTGCCGTCGCTGGTTCCACCGTTGTAGGCGGTGAGCACCTTGCCGGTGCTGACGCTGATGATCTTGTAGGTGCCGGACAGGTCGCTGACCGGCTCATGGGTGACGGAGAAGTTGGAGTATTCGACGGGGTAGTAGCCGGCGGTGCCCAGGCCGGCCAGGCCCGCACCGTAGCTCGTGTCGGTGACCGTGCCGACGGTGTTCCCGTCGATCTTGGCGATGATCGTGCTGTCCTGGAAGGTCAGCGACAGTTTGTGCCAGGTGCCCGTGCCGGGAGCGGTGACGGTACCGCTGGCAAAGGTGGTCCAGTTCGACGCTTTGTTGCCGGCGGTGTCGGTCTTGAGCAGCGACCAGGAGCCGGTGTCGGACAGGCGCAGGTGGTAGGCGTTCATCCCCCCGGCGCTGAACTTCGTCTGGGTGCCGACACGGCCGAGGAGCTCTGCGGAGCTGCTGCTCTTCTCCAGCAGTACGTCGGAGCTGACCGTGTAGTTGCTCCAGCCGACGTCGCCCATGAGGGTGTAGGGCTGGAGGGCGTTCGTGGCCGGATACCACCAGACGATCGGCTTCTGGGCTGCGGTCTGGCGCAGGCACTGGCCGGTGCGGCCCCCGGTGCAGGGGGCGGCCTGGAACGCGCCGTTCATGGAGGCGAAGTACTTCGCCTCCTGTCCGGTGCCGTAGCCGGCGAAGGAGTCCGAGTAGGGCATGACGAGCCGGTTGCGCGCGGGCGAGGTGGCCGTTCCGGCACCCTGGCCGGTGGTGGTGGTCACGGTGTAGACGCGACCGGGGTCCAGGGTGAGGGTGTACGTGCCGTTGTTGGCGGTCAGGTCACTGTTCTGCACCATGCGCGGGGTGGCGCCGCCGGGCTGTGACAGGTCGGTGGACCACACGTGCAGGGTGCCGCCGGGCAGGCCGCCGGCGATGTCGAGGGTGACCGTCTGGGACGCGGTGGCGTCCATGGTCTCGAAGACGGTGCTCCAGGCGCTCTTGTCGGGCGCGGCGTAGCTGACGTAGCTGCCGCCCGCGCGGTCGCCGCCGAGGTAGCCGGAGGCGCTGTCGAGGTACTTCCAGCCGGGTGAGGTGAACTGCGTGGTCTGGGCGATGGACCAGGCGGTGCGGGAGACACTGTAGGCGCCGGACCACGGCTGGTTCGCGGTGACCAGGCCCTGGTCGTGGAAGTAGAGGTTCTGGTAGTCGGCGGCCAGCATGGGCCAGTTGATGTACGCGCTCAGCTTGGCGTCGAGGTAGCCGCGGTTGATGGCACGGGCGACCGGGGCCGCTCCGGTCTCGGCGTTCTCCGAGCCGTTCTCGCTGGCCCAGAGCTGCTTGCCCAGCGACTGGGCGTCGGCGGAGGAGGAGCAGGTGGTCATCGCGGACGCGTACGTGCAGGGATAGTGCGCGCCGACGATGTCCACGGCGTTGTTAAGGGCGCTGTCGGTCTTCATGGCGGTGGCGATGTTCCAGTTGGTCTCATCGCTGCCGACCAGCTTGGTCGAGGTGTAGCCGTTCGCGGCCAGGGCCGACTTCAGGTTCTCGTAGAAGGAGGCGCTGTACGTTTTCTCGTTCTGGCCGCCGAGGTAGTCGATGCTCAGGCCGTGTTGTTTGGCGCAGCCCATCCAGTCGATCAGGTAGTTGATCCCGTCCGTCGAGTAGAAGTTGCCGTTCCCTATCCAGCCGGGGGCGCCCCAGGCCAGGGCGAAGAGCTTGATGTCGGGGTTACGGGCCTTGGCCTGCTCCATCGCCCACCACTCGTAGCCGGCGTTGCAGTCGATGTCGCCTTTCGAGTGCTCGAAGCTGGCCTCGGAGCCGTCGGTTGAGTTGGTGTCACCGCCGATCTCGACCTTGAGGATCTGCAGGGCCGCGCCGTAGCCGGGCTTGAACAGGTAGTCCAGGATCTGGTTGCGCTGGGTGGACGGGTAGTCGACCAGGAGGCGGGTGTTGCCGCCGCCGCCGCTGATCGCGCCCACGCCGTCGAAGGTGCGTCCACCGCTGGTGCCGTCCACGGTGATGGCCGTGTCGGTGGCGGCATACGCGGGCGACACTGCTCGGCTGGTCAGCAGGGCCAGTCCCATGAACAGGGCGGCCAGGGCCGCCAGCCGTCTGATGTGCCTGTCAGGCAGCCCTATGACGTCGTGCACGGGAGATCCTCCTCGGAGGGGGTGCGGGTGTGAGTGAGGCTTGCACCGGGACTCCGTCCGGGTGCCTCGCGCCGGATTGCAGAGGTGGGGCGCCCCCGGAGGTAGGCGCCCAGCGTCGGCGGGAAATCGTATTCCGCATTCCCGCGCAGTGTGCCCGTCTGTGACCGAAGGCGTCAAGACGTCGGTAAACACGCAAGAAACGCATCTTTGGTGCGACGTTCCGGTGGCCCGAGGGCCCTGGGTGTGTCGGCCGGAGTGACCCGGCGGTGCGGTCGGACTCGAGGGCGGTTCAGACGACGCGGATCGCCGTGCTGTCGCGCACCACGACCTGCCCGCGCATCATCAAATGCTCCGCTCCCGCACGATCCGCGAGCGCGAGGCGGGCCGCCTCGGCACCTGCCTGCGCCAGCGGCAACGACACGGTCGTGAGCCGCGGTGTCACGTCGATCGCGAGCTCGAGGTCGTCGAAGCCGGTCACCGAGACGTCGTCCGGCACCGCCACCCCGGCAGCTCGGAAGGCGGACATCGCGCCGATGGCGATGGTGTCGTTGGCGGCGAGGACCGCGTGGGGCAGCTCCAGCCCCTCGGCGACCAGCTGCCGCGCCGCGTCGAAGCCTCCTTGGCGGCTCACCGCGCAGTGCGAGATCCGGATGTGCCGCTTCTCGACGCCGCCGTCGCGGAGCCCGGCCATGAAGCCCGCGGTGCGGGCGGAGACGTTCCCCCGCCCGCGCGCGCCGGCGAGGATCGTCACGTGCCGGTGCCCCGCCCCGGCGACGTAGGTGGCCAGTTCCTTCGCGGGGCCGTGATTGTCGAAGCTGATGGAGTCGAACGGCATGTCGGTGTCGCCGACGATCACTACCCGGCCGCCCTCGCGTTCGTAGCCGAGCAACTCGTCGAGCAGGCGCCCGCCGAGGGCGTCCGTGTCGAGGCGGCTCGAGGTCAGGATGAGCGCACGCGGCCGCAGAGCACGCTGCAACCGAACGGTTTCGAACTGGCGCTCGGCGGTGCCGTGGGTCGACGAGACGGTCACGAACGCCCCGGCGTCGCGCGCTCGCCGTTCCATCGCCGCGGCGACCATGCCCATCGTCGGGGTCGTGAGGTCGTCGCCGACGACCGCGACCGAGTCGTTCGCGCGCCGCATCGCCCGGGCCGAGGCGTCCGGGGTGTAGCGCAATGCGGCCGCGGCGGAGAGGACCCGCTGCCGGTATTCCTCCGCGACCGTCCGGGAGCTGCCGCCCAGCACGCGTGACGCGGTCGGGACCGACACACCGGCGGCCGCCGCCACGTCACGCAGGGTGACGGTCGGTCTGGCTGAATGGGGCATCGCGCCGTCCCTCCCGCACCACGAAAACGAGCCGCCGCCGACGCTACCCGAGGATATCCCCGGCCAGGTCGCCGAGGTGTGGACGAAAATGCCGCTGACCGACTCGGGATACGGTCGCCCGGCTCGAAGGTGGTCGAGTCGGCCCGGTTGGATTCCGCAACGCATGTGCGGCGCAGTAAGCACACGGCCTACGGAGTGACCCTCGGTAGTGATTCCGCGACTTCCAGGCGCTGGGCGGCTCGGTGCACAATGTGCGGCATGGAAGAGGGAGCGGCAGCGCCTGTACGGCGTCGCGGGGAGGCCGTGTCCGAGGGACGCCAGGTGACCCTGCATGATGTGGCGCGGACGGCGGGCGTCTCACAGGCGACGGCGTCGCGGGTGCTCAACGGCAGCGTCCGCAACGTCCGGCAGGAGAACGTCGACCGTGTGCTCACCGCGGCCGCGGAACTGGACTACGCGCCGCACCTGTCCGCCCAGGCGATAGCGCGGGGTTCGACGAACATCGCCGCGCTGGTCGTCAGCGGTGTCGACGACCCGTACTTCTCCTCCATCGCGGCAGGTGTGACGCAGGCAGCCGAGGCCGCCGGACTCATCGTGACCATGGCGGTCGCGGACCGCTCCCCGGAGCGTGAACTCCAGATCGTGGGGACGCTGCGCGGCATGCGCCCCCGCGTCATCATCATGACCGGCAGCCGCGTCGACGGCGCCGATGCCCGCGACGCACTCGTCGAGGAGCTCCGCGCCTACCGGGAAGCGGGTGGCAGCGTAGTCCTGATCAGCCAGCACGACCTGCCGTTCCACACCGTCAGTATCGACAACTACGGTGGAGCGCGGCAGCTTGCCCGCGCGTTGGTAGGGCTCGGCTACCGGCGGTTCGCGGTGGTCCGCGCAGGATCCGCACTCAGGACGTCCCGTGACCGGTGCAGCGGTTTCGTGGACGGCCTGCGCGAGTTCGGCATCGGCGTCGACGACCGGTTGGTGGTGGACGCTGAGTTCAGCCGCCGAGGGGGTTGTGCGGCGGCCCGGGAGCTCGTTCAGCAGGGACTGGACGGCACGGAACTCGTGTTCGCGGTCAGCGACGTCATGGCGATCGGTGTGATGACCGCATTCCGCGACGCCGGGCTTGTCCCTGGCCGGGACATCGCCGTCGCCGGCTTCGACGACATCGGCTCGGCGGTGGACGTCGTCCCGGAGCTGACGTCCGTGAACGTTCCTCTGCAGCAGGTCGGGCTCCGTGCGATGGAGCTCGCGCTCTCCGACGATGACGCCCCGCGGATCGTACCGGTCGCCACGAACGTCGTTCTGCGGGCAAGCACACCCCCTCGATGACGGTGCCGGCTGATCGCGTGGTGAGCGTCGGCTGTGCGGCCCCGAGCTGCTCCGCGGCCCGCCCGACGTCCTCGTGGCGGGCGACGGTCTTCCGACCTGCCGAGCGCGCCGTAGCCGATGAGCACGGTGCCGTCCTCGGGAGAAGCCCTGCTCAGATCAGAGCACATGCCGAGCCGAGCCGGGCGGCGGACCATGACCAGGCCCGGAGCGGGCTCACGGCGGTAGCCGCGAGCGAGCCGCAGTTCGGGGAAGCGCTCCAGCAACTGTTCCAGACGACGCGGGACTCCAACCGGGCCAGTGGTGCGCCGAGGCAGGTGTGGATGCCGTAGCCGAAGGTCATCGGAGTGGTCTGTCCGTCGAGGACGTCGGTCACGATGTCGCGGGCGCGTGCTTCCTGCTTGTGGAGCACGGCGGGAGCGAACCAGCGCCTGAGACGAGCGCAGGGCCGTGTGGTCGGGCGGGTCCCACGTGGTGATCATCGCCGCTGGCAGGTCGGCCGCCGTGCCACCGCTTTCCAGGGCGAAGTTGTCGACGGACGAGTACGCCTCGTGGTCGGTGAGGACGTCCCGTACGTCGTCGT
The DNA here is from genome assembly GCF_040613555.1 of Streptomyces sp. NPDC006265. Classification (NCBI taxonomy): domain Bacteria; kingdom Bacillati; phylum Actinomycetota; class Actinomycetes; order Kitasatosporales; family Streptomycetaceae; genus Streptomyces; species Streptomyces sp. NPDC006265. The sequence continues at coordinate 3,614 of NZ_JBEXSH010000229.1, read as the reverse complement.
GGCAGGTGGCAAAGTGCACGCCGGGGCGCGGCTGGGACATCGGGCAGTGGTTGTCGCGGGCCTAGTGACCCGTGTCAGAGGTTCCTCGTCAGATCGGAGGCCGTCAGCCGAATGCCGTGCGGCCGATAGGTCCGGACCGGCGTGGTGGAATCTGACCTCCGGCACGCCAAGCAGCTCGCGAGATCTGCCCGAATATCTCCGACTCAGATCACTAGGGCCCTTCTGATGGATCTCCGCGGCGTCGCGATGCCCGGCACGCTCCCCCAAGCTCTCGACTCCGCTCGAGCAGGGGGTAACCCCCACTCGCCGCACCGGACAAAAGCCCTAGTAGCTCCGCTACGAGGGCTTCCGCCCGGCACGCCGAGAGCACGCACCGAACACCGCTCCTTCCTCCACGGAAATCCATCAGAAGGGCCCTAGCGCCCGATGAACTGCGGGCCCTGCGGGGGCAGCCGGAAGTCCGGGTCGGGGGCCGCCGTGACCGGCGGCGGGTAGCCGTAGTCGGTCTGCGCCCCCGCGGCGCCCGCCGCGGCCCGAGCCTGCGGGTAGCCGTACGCGGGCGGGCCGGCGGGCTGCGGGTAGCCGTAGGCCGGCTGCGTCGCCGGCGGCTGCTGCGGCGGGTACCCGTACCCGGACTGCGCGGGCACCGCGGTCGGCTGCTCCGGGGGGAGCGGCAGGGAGACCTCGGGGGAGTGCTGGGCGGGGCCGGCGGTCGTCGGCTGCGCGGGCGTGTTCGTGGTGGGAGGCGCGGGGACCGTCGTGGTCGCCTCCTCCAGCACCTCCGACTCGTCCACCGAGATGCCGAAGTCGGTCGCGAGCCCCTTCAGCCCGTTCGAATAGCCCTCGCCGAGCGCCCGGAACTTCCAGCCCTCCCCGCGCCGGTACAGCTCGCCGCAGATCAGCGCGGTCTCCTCGCCCGTCTCCGGCTTGACGTCGAAGTACGCCAGCGCCTCCGCCCCGGTGTCCGCGGCGTCGTACAGCAGAATGCGCAGGGCCTGGACGCGGTCGAACGTCACGCCGTCCGCCGATGCGACGAGCAGAATCCGGCTGACTCCCGACTCGACACCGGTGAGCTCTGTCTGGATCGTGTCGGTCAGGCCCTCAACGACCCGCTTCTTGCCGAGCCGCCACACCTTTCCGGCCGGGTGCCGGGGCTGGTTGTAGAAGACGAAGTCCTCGTCGGAGCGCACACGGCCGTCGGGACCGAGGAGCAGCGCGGAGGCGTCGACGTCCGGAACCCCCTGCCCGGGTGTCCAGCGCAGCACGGCGCGCACCGTGGTGGCTTCCAGCGGGACGTTCGACCCCTTCAGCATCGCGTGCGTCATGCGGTCATCCTGCCTTCTCGGTCCTGCTCACGACAACGCGGGGGGCCGCGGTCACGAGCGGCGGCGACGGCCGTCGGGGACTACCGTCGTCATGGCCGGGCCTGGCTGTGCTTGCCCGCGTTACCTGAAATTCATGCCTCATGGGAACCTGTGACATGGACATCTACGTACTCTTACCGGCCAGCTTTCATCGATTCGCAGGTCGCACCACCACCACGGGGGAGTTTCATGCGTCATTTCGGGCACGTCGCCCCTGAGGTGCGCAAGCGTCTCTTCCACCGCGAGCCGGGCGCGTTCACCCCGGACTCCCCGGCCCGGCTGCTCGCGGCCGCCCTCGGCGCCACGCTGTACAGCCCGGCCACCAGGCCGCGCCTCGCCGACGACGTCCTCAAGCAGGCCGGGCGCGGTGTGGTCTCGATGGTGCTCTGCCTGGAGGACTCCATCGACGACGCGGACGTCGGCCCCGGCGAGGAGAACCTCGTCCACCAGCTCACGGCCCTGGACGACCTCCCGGACGCCGACCTGCCCCTGCTGTTCATCCGGGTCCGCGCCCCCGAGCAGATACCCGACCTGGTGCGCCGCCTCGGCCCCGCGGTCCGGCAGCTGTCCGGATTCGTCCTGCCCAAGTTCACCGAGGAACGCGGCATCCCCTTCCTGGAGGCCCTGGCCACCGCCGAGACCGAAAGCGGCCGTCGCCTTTTCGCCATGCCCGTGCTGGAGTCCCCGGAGCTGCTCTACCGAGAGTCCCGTGTGGAGACCCTGGAGGGCATCTCCCGGGCGGTCGACAAGTACCGCGACCGCGTGCTCGCCCTGCGCCTCGGCGTGACGGACTTCTGCTCCTCCTACGGGCTGCGCAGGGGCCCCGACATGACGGCCTACGACGTGCAGATCGTCGCGTCCGTGATCGCCGACGTGGTGAACATGCTGGGCCGCGCCGACGGGACCGGCTTCACCGTGACCGGGCCGGTGTGGGAGTACTTCCGGGTCCAGGAGCGCATGTTCAAGCCGCAGCTGCGGCAGAGCCCCTTCCTTGAGGTGCAGGCCGCGGAACTGCGCGAGAAGCTGATTGAGCACGCCATGGACGGCCTGCTGAGGGAGATCTCCCTGGACCATGCCAACGGCCTGCTGGGCAAGACCTGCATCCACCCCTCGCACGTGCTGCCGGTGCACGCCCTGTCGGTCGTCAGCCACGAGGAGTTCTCGGACGCCCAGGACATCCTGCGGCCCGAGCGCGGGGGCGGGGGTGTGCTGAGATCGGCGTACACGAACAAGATGAACGAGGTGAAGCCGCACCGGGCCTGGGCGGAGCGGACCCTGCTGCGGGCCGAGGTTTTCGGCGTGGCGAACCAGGACATCGGCTTCGTGGAACTGCTGGCGGCGGGTCTGCCGGGCTGACGGCACGGCGCAGGGGATTCACGGAGAAGGCTGAGAAGGCGGAGAAGGCAGTGAACGAGGGGGAACATCAGGTGTGCGACGAGGGCGACCGCGTCTGGTCCGGCAGCTGGGTCGCCGAGAGGCTCGGCGTCGAGCTCGTCGGCGACGACCGGCTGACCGGCCTGCTGGGGATGGCACTGCGCCGCAACCCCAAGCGGGCCCATCTGCTGGTGTCCAACGTGCTGGGCAAGCACGTGCCGCAGTCACCGTCCGTCGTCTACGGCCACGGCGTCGAGCTCGGCCGCCGGGTGCGGGAGCTGCTGGGCGCCGAGGAGGCGGGCAGGGCCGTCGTCCTCGGCTACGCGGAGACCGCGACGGGCCTCGGCCACTCCGTCGCCGACGGGCTGGGTCTGGCCCCCTACCTGCACTCCACCCGCCGCCCGGTCGCCGGTGTCGCGACGGCCGGCGGCTTCGAGGAGGCCCACTCCCACGCGACGTCGCACCTGCTCCTGCCGGAGGACCCCGCGCTGCTCGGCGGCGACGGACCGCTGGTCCTGGTCGACGACGAGTTCTCCACGGGGAACACGGTGCTGAACACCGTGCGCGATCTTCATCAGCGGTATCCGCGGCGGCGGTACGTCGTGGTGGCGCTGGTGGACATGCGGTCCGCTGCGGATGCGGGGCGGCTGGAGGAGTTCGCCCGTGAGATCGGTGCGCGGGTGGATCTCGTGGCAGCGGCTTCGGGGACTGTGCGGCTGCCCGAGGGGGTGCTGGAGAAGGGGCAGGAGCTGGTGGCGCGGTACGAGTCGGAAGGATCGTCGGCGGGTGCGGCGCCGTCGTGGCCGGTCGCGCAGTTCCCCGCGCCCCTTGAGAACGTTGCCGGCACGCCCCTTTCACGGGCGCGGGGAACTGCGC
>NZ_JBEXSH010000228.1:0-10938 GCF_040613555.1 Streptomyces sp. NPDC006265 | reverse complement strand
CGCGTTCCAGACGCCGGCGGCGTACTTACTCAGTGCGCCGATCAGGCACTCGCCGACGGCCGGATAGTGCTCGGCCCGCGTGCCGTACTTCCGGTCCCGGCGCCGGGGTCCGGTCCCGACAGCCGGCAGACCCTGGGCGGTCACTTCACCAGTCCGAACCGGCGCAGCCCGGCGGCTACCTGCTCCACACCCTCGACGGTGCGGATGGTCGGGTTCATGGCCTGCCCGCTGAGGAGCACGTACCGCTTGTGCCGGACGGCGTCCATGTTCCTGGTGACGGGGTTGGACTCCAGGAAGGCGATCTTCTTCGCGGCCGACTCGGCGGTCTGGGACTTGCGGGTCAGGTCGCCGATGACCAGGACGTCGGGGTCGCGGTCGGCGACCGTCTCCCAGTTGACCTGCGGCCACTCCTCGTGCGTGTCGTCGAAGACGTTCTTCGCGCCGAGGTCCCGGGTGATGATGCCGGGCGCCCCGCAACAGCCGGCCAGGTAGGGCGACTGGGAGTTCGCGAACCAGTAGAGGAGGGTGACGTCGGAGGCGTCGACGCCGGCCGTTGCCTTCTTCATGCGCTGCTGGAGGGAGGCCACGAGTGCGTCACCGCGCTTCTTCACCCCGAAGACCGTCGCGAGGTCGCGGACCTCGCCGTAGACGGCGTCGATGTCCAGGGCCTTGTCGCGGGCGCCGTCGCCGCCGCCCGAGTTGTCCTTGCCGGCGCAGTCGGACGGGGAGACATAGGTGGGGACGCCGAGCTTCTCGAACTGCTCGCGGGTGGCGACGCCGCCCTTGCCGAGGGTGGAGACGAAGGACGCGGCGACGAAGTCGGGCTCGGTGTCCAGGACGCGTTCGAAGGACGGGTTGTTGTCGGCGATGCGCGGCACCTTCGCTTCGGCCTTCTCCAGCCCCTTCATCACGGGGTCGGTCCAGTTGGCCGTGCCCGCGAGGCGGTCGGCCAGGCCGAGGGAGAGCAGGATCTCGGTGGTGCCCTGGTTGAGGGACACGGCGTGCTGGGGCGGGGCCGCGACGCGGACCTCGTGCCCGCAGTCGGTGAGGGTGACGGCGGCTTCGGCGTCGGTGGACGTGGTGTCGCCGCAGGCGGTCAGAAGCAGGGAGCCGGCCGCGAGCAGGGCGGCGGCACGGGCGGGTCGGGCGAGGGGCACGGGAACCAGTCCTCAGGCGTCGAGGGCCCATTCGCGGAGCCCGGTCGTACGGTGCTCCCCCGCCGCATGCGGCCGCGGGGGCCGCCAGCAGGTCTTCGGACTCGGGTTCACCCGGGCCGGGGCGCCTTCCCGGACGTCCGCGAGGGAGTCCAGTGGCCGAGGCCCCGCCCGTCCCCCTCACCGCTGCGCGTCAGTTCCGGATTCGCACCGGATTCCCTGACCCACGTACATGGGTTCGACTGGCCTCGGCAAGCTATCACGGAGGCCGCCCGGGGAATCACCCCGCACCCGGCGCCGTTGCATGAAGAGCACTTCGTCCACGACTTCCGAGGAGGCCGCCGGTGTACGGCGACGAGGCAACGGTCCGCAGGATCCTCACCGAGCTCGGCGACACCTGGGCCGTGGTGGGCCTGTCGTCGAACCGGCAGCGCGCGGCGTACGGCGTCGCCGCGGTGCTCCAGCGCTTCGGCAAGCGCGTCGTGCCGGTGCACCCGAAGGCGGAGACGGTGCACGGGGAGAAGGGGTACGCGAGCCTGGCGGACATCCCCTTCGACGTGGACGTCGTCGACGTGTTCGTGAACAGCGACCTCGCCGGAGCGGTCGCGGACGAGGCGGTCGCCAAGGGCGCGAAGGGCGTCTGGTTCCAGCTCGGCGTCCTCGACGGGGCGGCGTACGACCGGACCCGCGCGGCGGGCCTGGAGATGGTGATGGACCGCTGCCCGGCGATCGAGATCCCACGGCTGTCTCATCACGGCGTACAGAAACCCTGAAGCGTTCGCCAGGAAATACCCGCGCCCCGGTCCGGGCCGGTGCCGCCCGGGGAGACCACCGCGTCCAGCCCGACGCGCCCCGGCTCGACTGGAAGGCCGCCCAGTGCTGCCCGTCTGCCTGCTGGGCCCGGGCCACGGCCTCCCTGTACGGGGAGATCGAGCGGAGCGTCGAGGAGGTGGCCGTCGCGGAGGTGCTCGTGCACTGAGACCGGCCTCCATAATGTGCGCATGACCCAGCCCCTTCCGCCCGCCGACTCCGGCGCCCCGCAACGCTTTCCCGTCGTTGTCGTGGGCGCCGGTCCCGCCGGTCTGACCGTCGGCAACATCCTGCGGGCCGCGTCCGTGGACTGCCTGGTGCTGGAGAGGGAGACCCGGGAGTTCATCGAACAGCGGCCCCGGGCCGGGGTCATCGAGGAGTGGGCCGTACGCGGCCTGGAGAAGCGGGGCCTCGCCCGGAACCTGCTGGACCGCGCCGAGCTGCACACCGCGTGCGAGTTCCGCTTCGACGGCGAGCGGTACCGGTTCCCGTACGGCGAGCTGACGGGCAGTCACCACTTCGTCTACCCGCAGCCGTTGCTGGTGACGGACTTGGTGCGCGAGTACGCCGACGTCCGGGGCGGCGCGATCCGCTTCGGCGTCCGGGACGTGCGCGTCCACGACCTCGACACCGACCGGCCGTGGGTGTCGTACACCTGCCCCGAGACGGGCGAAGGCCAGGTCGTGCACTGCGACTTCGTCGCCGGCTGCGACGGGGCGCGCGGGGTGACCCGGGCCTCGCTCCCGCCCGAGCGGGTCCGGATCGCGCGGCACGACTACGGCATCGGCTGGCTGGCCCTGCTCGCGGAGGCGCCGCCGTCCACCGACTGCGTGCTGTTCGGCTGCCACGAGCGCGGCTTCGCCGGCCAGATGCCCCGCAGTCCCGAGGTGACCCGCTACTACCTCCAGTGCCCGCCGGGCGACGATGTGGAGAACTGGCCGCACGAGCGCGTCTGGTCGGAGCTCCGGGAACGGCTCGGGGCGGCCGGTGTGCCGCCGCTGACCGAGGGCCGGCTGGTCGAGAAGCGCGTACTGGACATGCACGACTACGTGGTCGAGCCGATGGTGCACGGCCGGCTCCTCCTCGCCGGCGACGCGGCCCATCTGGTCGCCCCGATCGCCGCCAAGGGCATGAACCTCGCCCTGCACGACGCCTTCCTGCTCGGCGACGCCCTGGTCGCGGGGCTCACCACCGGTGACGGCAGCGGCCTCGACGGCTACGCGCAGGCGTGTCTGCGGCGCGTGTGGGACTACCAGGAGTTCTCGCAGTGGCTGTCCGAGGTGTACCACGGCACGGCGGCGGGCGACCCGTTCCGCGCGGGCACCGCGCTCGCCCGGCTGCGCCGTCTGTTCACCTCGCCCACGGCGGCCGTCGCCTTCGCCGAGCAGTACCTCGGGACGGCGGCGCGCTACTGAGCGAGCCGTACTCAGTCGTGCGGCGGCCGGTCGCTGAGCCGGTGGTCGGCCACGTTCAGCGCTTCGTCGACGAGTCGGCGCAGATGGCCGTCGCGCAGTGAGTAGATCACCCGGCGGCCCTCCTTGCGCGTGTCCACCAGGCCCGCGAGGCGCAGCCGCGCCAGGTGCTGACTGACGGCCGGCCGGGCCGCGCCGCACGCCTGCGTGAGCGTCGTGACGTCGGCCTCTCCCCCGGCCAAGGCGTGCAGCAGGGCGAGCCGGGTCCGGTCCCCGAGCAGGGCAAGCAGTTCGGCGGCGAGCGCGAACTGCTCCTCGCCGGGACTGCGCGGATGCGCGTCATGCGCAGATGACAGGTGCATGCGTGCGCTCATACGCACATAATGGCGCCACGACACGGGTACGTCCACTCTCACGCGCACCGGAAGGGGATCCACGTGAGCGACCGGCACGAGCACTCCCACCCTCATGAGCACACCCATGAGCACACCCATGGGCACGGCCATGGGCATCCGCCGGGCCACGGCGACCGGCACGGCCTGCGCCACCGGTTGACCCACCTCCTCGCCCCGCACTCCCACGAGACGGCCGACAAGGTCGACTCCGCCCTGGAGTCCTCGGCCCGCGGGATGCGGGCGCTCTGGGTCTCGCTCGTCGTCCTCGGCGTGACGGCGCTGGCCCAGGCGGTCGTGGTGGCGGTCTCCGGGTCGGTGGCGCTGCTCGGGGACACGGTGCACAACACCGCGGACGCGCTGACCGCCGTCCCCCTCGGGATCGCCTTCGTCCTGGGCCGGCGCGCGGCCACGCGCCAGTTCACCTACGGCTACGGGCGGGCCGAGGACCTGGCCGGTCTCGTGATCGTGCTGACGATCGCCGCGTCCGCGGCCTTCGCGGGCTGGACGGCCGTGGACCGGCTGCTGGATCCGCGCCCGGTCCAGCACGTCCCGGCGGTCGTCGTGGCCGCCCTCGTCGGCTTCGCCGGCAACGAGTGGGTGGCCCGCTACCGCATCCGCGTCGGCCGCTCGATCGGTTCTGCCGCACTGGTCGCCGACGGGCTGCACGCCCGCACCGACGGCTTCACCTCACTGGCCGTGCTGGTGGGGGCCGGAGGCTCGGCCCTGGGATGGCAACTGGCCGACCCCATCGTCGGGCTGGCGATCACCGCGGCGATCACGCTGGTGCTGCGGGACGCCGCCCGGGAGGTCTTCCGCCGGGTGATGGACGCCGTCGACCCGGCCCTGGTGGACCGCGCCGAGCGGGCCCTGACCGAGGTGCCCGGGGTGCGCGGGGTGGGTGAGCTGCGGCTGCGCTGGATCGGTCACCGGCTGCGCGCCGAGGTGGCGGTCGTGGTGGACGGCGAGGTCACGGTGCGCGAGGCCCATCGCATCGCCGTGGACGCCGAGCACGCGCTGCTGCACGCGGTACCCCGGCTGACCGCGGCCCTGGTGCACGCCGATCCCGAGCCGGCCCCGGGCGAGAGCGATCCGCATCTGCCGCTGGCCCACCACATCGCGGCGTAGGTCAGGAGACCCCGAGCCCCTCCAGCACGACGGCATGCGGCAGTTCCGCGAACGCCTTGCCCGGTACCAGCAGCTTGCCGCGCCGCCGGCCGCTGCCGACGAGTACGTACGGCAGGTCGACGACGGTGGCGTCCACCAGGAGGGGCCAGCCGTCCGGCAACCCGAGCGGGGTGATGCCGCCGTACTCCATGCCGGTCTCGCCGGTGGCCGTGTCCATCGAGGCGAAGGAGGCCTTGCGGGCGCCGAGCCGGCGGCGCACGACGCCGTTCACGTCGACCCGGGTGGTGGACAGCACGACGCACGCGGCGAGCGTGGACTCACCGCCCCGCTTGCCCGAGACCACCACGCAGTTCGCCGACCGTTCCAGCAGATCCTGCCCGTAGTGCTCCACGAAGGTGGCGGTGTCGGCCCACTCCGGGTCGGTGTCGACGTACACGATCTGCTCGGCGGGGACGCTGCCCTGCCAGTGGCGTACGGCGTCGGCGACCGGGCCGGTGAGTTCGTCGAGGCAGGCCGGGGCGGGTCGGGCGTCGTCGAAGTGTCCGATGGGTGCGCGCATGGCCGCACGCTAACAACAGCGGCCCGGAGGCGGACCGGGCGCTCAGGTCACGGGCGGCACCGAGACGGCCATGACCATCTCCATGGGCTCGTCGCCGGTGTTGCCGTAGGTGTGCGGGACGTTGGCCTCGAAGTGGACGCTGGCGCCCGCGGGCACGCGGTGCTCGACGCCGTCGACGGTGAGGGTCAGTTCGCCCGCCGTGACGTGGAGCAGTTCGGTCGTGCCGGCGGGGTGCGGGTCCGACGGGCTGCCCTCGCCGGGCATGAGCCGCCAGTCCCACATCTCCAGCGGGCCGGGAGCCTCGGTGCCCGCGAGGAGCCGGTTGTAGCTGCCGGCGTCGGTGTGCCAGAGCCGTACGGCCTGCTCGGCCGGGATGACCCGCACGTTCGGGCCCTGCTCGTAGTCGAGCAGGGTCGTGATGCTGACGCCGAGCGCGTCACCGATCTTGACGACGGTGCCGAGGCTGGGGTTGGTGCGGGCCTGCTCGATCTGGATGAGCATGCCGCGGCTGACGCCCGCCCGGGCGGCGAGCACGTCCAGGGTGAAGCCGCGCACCGCGCGCCAGTGCTTGACGCTCCGCGCCAGGGACTGGGTCAGCAGGTCGAGGTCCGACACGTTCCGTCCAATATTCTGTATGGCACAGTGCAATTCAGTGCACTATGGTGTGGTTGACCTGATCGTTCACTGAACTGTACTGCGAGGTATCCGTGCCATGACAGCGCTCTTCGCCCTGGCCACCAGCCTGTTGTGGGGACTGGCCGACTTCGGCGGTGGTCTGCTGACCCGGCGCACGCCCGCGCTCACGGTGGTCGTGGTCTCGCAGTCGATCGCGGTCGTGGTGCTCGGCGCGGTCGTGGTGGCGACCGGCGGCTGGAGCGAGGCGGGGCCGCAGCTGTGGTTCGCCGTGGCGGCCGGGCTGGTCGGTCCGGTGGCGATGCTCGCCTTCTACAAGGCGCTCGCGCTCGGCCCGATGGGCGTGGTCTCGCCGCTGGGGTCGCTCGGCGTGGCGGTGCCGGTCGGGGTGGGCCTGATGCTGGGCGAGCGCCCCGGCCTGCTGCAGTTCACCGGCATCCTGGTGGCCGTCGCCGGCGTGTGCCTGGCCGGCGGTCCCCAGTTCCGCGGCGCGCCCGTCCAGCGGCAGGCCATCGCCCTGACCCTGCTCGCGGCGTTCGGCTTCGGCGCGGTGATGGCCCTGATCGCCGAGGCGTCGACGACGCTGACCGGCCTGTTCCTCGCCCTGTTCGTGCAGCGGGTGACGAACGTCGCCGCGGGCGGGCTCGCGTTGTTCGTGTCGGTGCGCCGCGGGGCGCCCGCCCTTCCGGCGGACGGCTTCCCCTGGCACACCCTGCCCGCCCTCGCCTTCGTCGGCCTCGCCGACGTCGCCGCCAACGGCACGTACTCGATCGCCGCACAGCACGGCCCGGTGACGGTCGCCGCCGTGCTGGCCTCTCTGTACCCGGTCGTGACGGCCGCGGCGGCACGCGGCGTCCTGCGCGAGCGGCTGCGGGCGGTGCAGGCCGCGGGCGCGGGTCTGGCCCTGGTGGGGACGGTCCTGCTGGCGTCGGGCTGAACCCGGCCGCGGCGTCGGGGTGCTGTGACGCCGGGCTGAATCCCGGATGCGGGCTCCGAGGTGACGCGGCGTCGGGCGAACCCGGCGGTTCAGGCCCCCGGCTCCAGCTCCGCGAGTCCCGCCGCGGCCTCCTCGTCCAGCTCCGCAAGCCGGGCCGCCGTCTCCTCGTCGAGGCCCGACAGCGCACGGAGCTGCTCGGGGGTGACGCCCTCCGGTATCGGCACCGGCGCCGGGGTGCGCAGCGGTGGCTGCCAGCCGTCGGAAGGGGTCCAGCGCCGTACGACGCGGGCGGGCGCACCCGCCACCACGGCGTGGTCGGGCACCGTGCCGCGCACGACGGCTCCGGCGGCCACCACCACGTTCCGCCCGATCCGGGCGCCCGGCAGGATCACCGCTCCCGTGCCGATCCAGCAGCCGGGCCCGATCTCCACGGGCTCCATCCGCGGCCACTGCTTGCCGATCGGCTCGTGCGGATCGTCGTAGGAGTGGTTCGTCGACGTGACGTAGACGTACGGACCGAAGTAGCAGTCGCTGCCGATCGCGACCGTCGTGTCGGCGATGACGTGACTGCCGCGGCCCAGGACGACGCCGTCACCGAGGCGCAGGATGGGGTCCGGGCCGAGGTCGAGGTCGGGCATGAGGCCGGCGGTGAGGGTGACCTGCTCGCCGATGATGCAGTGGGAGCCGAGATGGATCCAGGGCTCGCCGAAGACCGTGCCGAGCGGGAAGGCGAGTCTGGTACCTGTTCCCATGGCGCCGAAGCGGTACCGGCCGGGGTGCTCGGCGGTGACGGAGGCCGTCTGCTGCAACCAGGCCCAGCCCGCATGGACGGCGCGCTGCGTGAGGCTCCGCCGCCAGGATGAGAACGTGTTCTTGCGCTTCGGCACGAGCTCACGGTACTCAGCGGTAGCTCCGCCCGCGGCGTCGACGGCCTGTGATCTTCGCCCCACCGGGTGGCGTACGGTGTGCGCGTTGTCTACGACGTTCTGGGAGGCGGACATGGCGCAGCGGGCGATGATCACCGGGATCGGCGGCAGAGAGCCGGAGATCGACGCGACGGCGTTCGTGGCGCCGACGGCGTCGGTGATCGGGGGCGTGACACTGGGAGCGGGCGCGAGCGTCTGGTACGGAGCCGTGGTGCGCGGCGACGTCGAGACGATCTCCGTCGGAGCGAGCAGCAACGTCCAGGACAACAGCACGCTGCACGCCGACCCGGGATTCCCGGTGAACGTCGGCGAGCGGGTGAGCATCGGGCACAACGCGGTGGTGCACGGGGCGACCGTGGAGGACGACTGTCTGATCGGGATGGGGGCGACGGTCCTGAACGGAGCCGTGATCGGGGCCGGGTCGCTCGTCGCCGCGCAGGCGCTGGTGCCGCAGGGGATGGTGGTACCGGCCGGCTCACTGGTGGCGGGAGTTCCCGCGAAGGTGCGGCGGGAGCTGTCTGAGGAGGAGCGGCAGGGCGTCACCCTCAACGGCACGATGTACGCCGAGTTGGCGAAGGCGCATCGGGATGTGCATGCGTAGGGCTTTTCGGCGGGTCCGGCGTCGTGGAGCTTGTCACGCCCACGCGGCGGAGCCGCACAGGGACACAGCCCCGCGCCCTAAGGGACCTGTGCTTCTGCCGCTTCCAGGTTCTGGCCCGCCTTCTTCGCCTTGCGCTTGATCACCAGCATGGACGTGAGGCCCACCAGGACCGCCGCGACCAGGCCCAACCACGAGAAGCGCTTCAGCCAGGACTCCGCGACGATGCCGACGTAGTAGATGACCGCGGTCGTGCCACCCGCCCAGACGATGCCGCCGAGGACGTTGGCGATGAGGAACTTCCAGTACGGCATGCGCAGCACGCCGGCGAGGGGGCCCGCGAAGATCCGCAGCAGGGCGACGAACCGGCCGAAGAAGACGGCCCACATGCCCCACTTCTCGAAGGAGCGCTCGGCGGTGGCGATGTGGCCCTCGCTGAAGTGCTTGGGGAACTTGTCGCCCAGCCAGGCCAGCAGGGGCCGCCCGCCCTTGCGGCCGATGGCGTAGCCGATCGAGTCGCCGATGATGGCGCCGGCCGTGGCACTGGCGCCGAGGACGACGGGGTCGATCTCGCCGTGCTGGGACGCCAGCAGGGCGGAGGAGACGAGGATGATCTCGCCCGGCAGCGGGATGCCCAGGCTCTCCAGGCCGATGACCAGCCCCACCAGCGCGTAGACGGCCACCGCGGGTACGGTTTCGAGCCACTCCTGGACGTGCAACGCCGGTTCCTTTCCCTGGGCTTCCCTGCGAGCTTCCACGCGTGCACGGGAAGCCTACCGGCTCCTATGACGTCCCCCGGGGCTCAGGCGTTCCAGCTCCACTCGGCGATCTCGGGCAGGTCGGTGCCGTGCTCGCGGATCCAGGCGTGGTGGCGGGTGCGGGCGTCGGCCATCAGCTGGCGTACGGCCGTGGCGCGGACCGCGAGGCCGGGGACGCGGTCGATGACGTCCATGACCAGGCGGTAGCGGTCGAGGTCGTTGCGGACGACCATGTCGAACGGCGTGGTCGTGGTGCCGGCCTCCTTGTAGCCGCGCACGTGCAGGTTCTGGTGGCCGGTGCGGCGGTAGGCCAGGCGGTGGATCAGCCAGGGGTAGCCGTGGTAGGCGAAGATCACCGGCTTGTCGGTGGTGAACAGGCCGTCGTACTCGAAGTCGCTCATGCCGTGCGGGTGCTCCCCCTGGGGCAGCAGCCGGGCGAGGTCGACGACGTTCACGACCCGGACGGACAACTGGGGCAGGTGGCGGCGGATCAGGTGCGCGGCGGCCAGGGTCTCCTGGGTGGGGACGTCACCGGCACAGGCCAGCACGACGTCGGGCTCGGTGCCGTCCTCGGTGCCCGCCCATTCCCAGATGCCGGCACCGCGGGCGCAGTGGACCCGGGCCTCGTCCATCGACAGCCAGTCGAAGCAGGGCTGCTTCCCGGCGACGATCACGTTCACGTAGTCGCGGCTGCGCAGGGCGTGGTCCGCGACGGACAGCAGGGTGTTGGCGTCCGGCGGCAGGTAGACCCGGACGACCTCGGGGCTCTTGTTGAGGACGTGGTCGACGAAGCCGGGGTCCTGGTGGGAGAAGCCGTTGTGGTCCTGCCGCCACACGTGGGAGGTCAGCAGGTAGTTGAGGGAGGCGATGGGGGCGCGCCAGGTCAGCCTGCGCGAGGTGCGCAGCCACTTGATGTGCTGGTTGACCATGGAGTCGACGATGTGCACGAACGCCTCGTAGCAGGAGAACAGTCCGTGCCGGCCGGTGAGGAGGTAGCCCTCCAGCCAGCCCTGGCAGAGGTGTTCGGAGAGGACCTCCATCACCCGGCCGTGCCGGTCCAGGTGCTCGTCCACAGGCAGGGTCTCGGCCTGCCAGGTCTTGCCGCTGGCCTCGTAGACGGCCTGGAGCCGGTTGGAGGCGGTCTCGTCCGGGCCGACCAGGCGGAAGTCGCGGCGGTCGGCGGTGTCGCGCATGACCCGGGCCAGGAGGTCGCCGAGGACCCGGGTCGGCTCGTGCAGCGTCGTGCCCGGTTTGTCGACGGGGACGGCGAAGTCGTCCAGGGACGGGACCGGCAGGTCGCGGACGAGCAGTCCACCGTTGGCGTACGGGGTGGCGCCGAGCCGCCTGGTGCCGTCGGGGACGCAGGCGAGGACGTCCGCGACCGGACGGCCCTCGGCGTCGAACAGTTCCTCGGGCCGGTACGAGCGCAGCCAGGACTCCAGCTGCCGCAGGTGATCGGGGTTGTCGCGGACACCGGACAGGGGCACCTGGTGGGCGCGCCAGGTGCCCTGGCGGCCGACGACGGCAAGAAGGTGCGTCATGCGACAGGGCCTGGTCCAGCAAATCGGCACCCCCGCCGACCTGTACGACGCGCCGAACAACATCTTCGTCGCGGGCTTCATCGGCTCTCC
>NZ_JBEXSH010000227.1:0-10941 GCF_040613555.1 Streptomyces sp. NPDC006265 | reverse complement strand
GGCGACCGCGACGTACTGGCCGATCGAGCCGGCGAGGGTGCGGCTCTCGTCCCAGGTGGTGGGGATGGCGTCGAACCACGCCAGCCCGGGCCAGTTGGCGCAGCCATGGCACTGGGCCCGCACCGTGCACGCTGCCCTCGAGGTGACCTCGAAGGCAGACTTCGCGGTACCTGCGTCCTCACAGCGTCCTCAATTACGCTCCTGCTCCTCGCTGAGGCCGCTCTTGAGCTCCTCCTCGCTGAGGCCGCTCTTGAGCTCCTCCTCGCTGAGGCCGCTCTTGAGCTCCTCCCCCACCACGCTCCGGCGCATTCACGCAGGTCCGCTAGGACTTGCCGGGCTTCAGATCGCCGATCACCCCGATCCGGATGCCCAGCCACGGATAGGTGTGGTTGTAGAACACGTTGTCCTGCGGCTGCAGCCCGACAGCGGAGGGCCACATCTGGAAGGCCGGTGCGTTGGAGATTCCGCCGTGGAGCCGCCGCCACACCCGCAGGGAGCTCCGTCCGGAGGGGGGCGCCGTGATCGTGTCGGTCCACTCGACCGCGTTGCCACCCTGATCGAGAGTGCCCCACGGCGAGGTGGTCCTCGCCCCGCCGACCGTGCTGAGGCTGCCCTGGTAGACCTCGGCATAGGTGCTGGGGTCGAGTCCCAATGGGTTGACGGTGGAGCAGTCCTCGGGCTGCAGCTGTCCCGGGCACCAGCTCGGTGCCGGCTTTCCGCTCGCGTGGTACGAGGCCAGTGGCTGGGTCGCCGCGTTGGTGACATCGCCGGTGGCCGGGTTGAGGACGGTGGGGTTGGGGGCGGTCGCGTCTCCGTCGCCGAAGACTCCCGGGTTGGTCGGGTACTTCCAGTAGGAGTAGGTGCCGCCGCCGCGCGGGTCGTAGTAAGCCGCCTTGATCCATTCGTCCTGGCTTGGCAGGACGAAGCCCGAGCGGTGGGCTCGGGTCGTATTCGGCTGGGCCAAGTCGTACATCCCGCGCTCGGTCCGCGCCGATAGTCTGACCTGATAAGTGACATAGTTGAAGCGGCCGTTGCTGCTGGACCGCTTGGAGATCAGTCGGCCGTTGTAGAGCGAGTTGACGAAGCGTGCCGCCCTCAGGAAGTCTGCGAAGCCGTACGGCTTGTCCGCCCACTCCGGAAAGGCCACCGAGTAGTGGCTGCCCATGTCGGCGCTGCGGGAGAAGTTGATCTGGCCGTACCTCGGCCATGCCGACGAGCTCTCGGTCTCGTCATAGAGACCGAGACGGTTGCGTCCCTCGGGATCGGCCGTATTCAGGAACGCCACCCACTGTTTCACGGTGACTTCGAGCTGCCCGATCTCGTAGCGATGGCGCACGCCCCCGACTGTCAGACACTTGCTCGGGGAAGGAGCTTCGGCGCACGAGTGGTACAGGGCGTCCTTGAACGGGAGAATGCCCACCGAAGGATTACCGGGCGCGCCGACCTTGGCGGTCCTGAGTGTGATGACCGCGCCCCCGGGGGAGGGGCCGTCCCCAGAGGGATGCGGCTCGGCGGCAGCAGCACCGGAGCCGGCCGTCACGGAGGCGGCGAGCAACGCCGACAGACCGCACGCCGCTACGACGGCCCTGCTGACGCGAGTACGGCGGGAAACAAAGTGCATGAGCATTCTCTTTTCGGCCATGGCAGCCTCTCCGCGGCAACGACCGGCGCGGATCGGACCGACGATCACTCAACGGTTGACGTCACGCTAACCTCATTCACTACTCTCCGCTTTCCATGCATCACGGAAACCGCATGACCGACCGTGGGTCCGCCCCGAATGTCAAGGCGGAGCCTCTGTGGCCGTTGTCGCAGGCCAGGACATCCAGGAACAGCGGATCGCAGCCGGGCGGCAGCGCATCGCCGACGGGCTGCGAAAGAACGGCCGCCCTGTCCTCGTACCTGCGTGAGAAAGCCAGCAGGTCAGATCCGCACGGAACCAGGCCCTCGCCACCGATGAACGGCGCCACCACGCCATGGAGGCCTCCCGAGTCGGGGCAGGGTTAGGCCGGGACGGAGAGCTCGTTGCCGTCGTAAGACTGGACTATCTGAGCGGTGGCACGGGATGCGCCACGTCCTGTTCAGCTGTCGGCCGCGCCGATCATCGATGCCGGGCGCGGCTGGTGGCTCCAGACCTCGGGCGACGTCTCTGCACTCGGCCCTTGCCCTGACCCTTGGCCTCTGTCTCTGTGTCAGCGACGGCGATCGCGATGCCGAGTGCTTTGGCGATGTTGCCTCCTGCCGTCATGACGCGGGCTGTGCCCACGATGGGGGCGATCGCGACCAGGACATCCTGCACCTGGCCGACAGTCAGGCCGGCCTGAAGGGCGGGGTCGATGTGCGCGACGCAGGAGATCGGCGGAGCGTCCGAAGCGGCGAGGGCCGCTATGCGGGTGAGCATGGACATGCCCGGGGCCAGCCCGCACCGCTCAACCGAGTCGACCGTCATCGCGGCGAGGGTGTCCAGTACCGGGGTTTCAGACGTTGTGGCCATGGCAGGCCGTCTCCTGATGGTGTCGTGAAGAGGATCAGCAGGCGGAAGCAAGCGCCAGCTGCGGCGCATGCGCTTCATCGCGGATGTGATGGTGTCGCCGCCCTCCTGGCAGCCGAAGTGACCGACTGAACCGTGGGCGCTCCCGCGGAGTGGCGGGCACGCAAACGTTCGCCAGACTCCCGGAGTGCCACGTCGTGGCACCTGGTAGCACACCAGGCTATCCTGGGGCCATGACCGCCCAGCCCGAGATCACCCAACGAGACCTGCGCACCAAATCCAAACAGATCATGGACGCTGTCCAGAGCGGCCAATCCTTCACCGTCACCCGCGACGGCCACCGCATCGGCGAACTGATCCCCCTGCGCCGACGCCGGCGCTTCGTCCCGCGCGGCGAGTTCGCCGCCATGTCCCGCACCGCCCCGGACATTTCCCTGGACGCCTTCCGCGTCGACCAGGACGCCACCGCCGAGCAGGAGCCGGACGACCCCTATGCCCGGTGAGCACCGACAAGGACTCCTCGACACCAACATCATGATCCTTCGCAAGTGGATCAACCCAGAGGAACTGCCCGCAGAGATGGCCATCACCGCCATCACCCTGGCCGAACTCTCCGCAGGCCCCCACCAGGTCCGCGGCAACGCCGAGCAGGACGACTACGACGAACACGCCGAACGCGCCCGCCGCACGGACATCCTCCAGCGCGCCGAGAACGAGTTCGACCCCATCCCCTTCGACGCGGAAGCCGCCCGCATCTACGGCCGCGTCTGCGCCGCCGTCGTCAGCGCGGGTCGCCAACCCCGGCGTCGTATCGCCGACCTGATGATCGCCTCCATCGCCATCGCGGAGGGCCTACCCCTGTTCACCACCAACCCCGACGACTTCAAAGGCCTGCACGACCTGCTCACCATCGTGCCGGTCACCCGCCCCAAAGTGCTCCACGACCATCAGGACGTCACCACACCCCTCCCCGGGTGTGTCTGACGTCCGTGCAGCCGACGCGTCAGAGACCGCCTCCAGCGACCATCGGGCACCACCCCGCTGCCCGCGACCGTCGGGCGCACGGGCCTGATCCACCACTGCCCACTGCGGCTGACGCGGAGCGCACACCCGTGCGCCGTTCCCTCGCGTCCGCACCGCCCGGCCCGCCTTCGACCACCCCACCGACCGCCACATCGAACGCGTTGCCCCACGAGCACCGACCGGGCCGCAGCCCCCTTCCCATTACCCGCGGCCTCAGGATGGCCTCAATTCGTGGCACTACCGCCGCCCGACCCAGCACAGCGGGTCCCGTCGACTACGCGTCTGCCCACCTTTGTGCAGGCCAGACGCCGTATCAGCTAACGCCGCCCGAACCGACCCCAAACTCACGAGCAGCGGACTCCGTCCGTTCAGGCAAGACTGACGATCCGGCACCCAAAAGGAACGTTTCCGCAGGTCAGAAGCCTGCAAAGGTGGGGCGGGTGGGACTCGAACCCACGGCCGACGGATTATGAGTCCTTTGGGGATCTTGGCGGTCCTTGCCGATCAACGCCCATACATGATGTTTTTCCAGGTCAGACGTGCTGGTCAATGTCAGTCCTGTGCGGTGCTTGCTGATGTGCTCCTGTCCTTGTGGCCCCTCGATGGCCCCTGACGCTCCTTGAAGGCCGCCCGATACGCAATCCCGGACGTCGCTCCAGCTCAGCGGGCGCACGGGATGCGGTTCAGCTGCTGCTGCCCAGCGGCCGTTCGATCGGCTCGGTCACCAAGGAGTTCGGGACCCGCAGGGCCCGGTCTGCGATCGGTGGGGACGGTGACGCAGTGACCCTGGAACAGTGACTTGGGCTTCGATCACCAAAGGAGGCCAGCGGACCGACAACGTGGAAGCGGTCCCAGAGTTCAGGCGCGTACGTCTCGCTGCTGAAGTTCCTTGAGTACTCCGGCGACCGTCGCGAAGTCGTTGTCCACATGGAGGACGGTGTGCCCGTGGTGGACCGCGGTCGCACACACCAACAGGTCAATCGCTCCTGCCGCACGATGCTGACCCTGCCGTGTCAGCTTGTACTGGGCGGTATCGACCCAACGCCAGGCATTCTTCGGAACGAGAGAGAGCAGGCAGAGTGCGTCCAACTCCTCCGCGAGCTCGTCCCGGTGGGACGGACTGGTTGCCGAGTAGAGAAATTCGGCCCGTGTCGGCTCGCAGAGGTGGAACACCCCGGCGGCGATGTGCCCCTCCCAGGGCGCCAGAGCTCCGGGGGTGCGGAACAGGTGCCACAGGGCGGAGGTGTCGAGCAGGTAGGTGATCACTCGAAGGCCTCGCGTCGGGCACGCTTGCCCGCGTCATGCGCCGACGCGGCCTGCTCGAACTCGCCACGTGCACCGCGTGCGGCCAGCTTCTCGGCGGCCTCGATGCGCTTGATCCGGGCCACGTAGTCCCGCAGGGCCGCGTTGACCGTCTCCTTCTTCGTCGTGACGCCCATCAGCCGCATAGCCTCGGCGAGCGCCTCGTCATCGAGATCAATCTGCGTGACGGACATCGAGCACCTCCAGTATCCGCGATGTATGCCATCAAGATACATCACCAACATGAGCGCTGCCCCCCGCTGCCACCGCCCAAAAGCAGCCGCCGGAGGAGGTGTGCTTCCCCTCGCACCGTGGAGACTGTGCCAGCAGGGTAAGCACAAGGCAGCGGACGCCCCCCATGCGATGGCGCTCCACACCGAGTACCGGGGTGGAGCACCACCCCTGACTGCCTGGACTCCGCAACCAGGTCGGCCCGCACGGGGCGCCAGGCCTCTCGCCCGCCTGGAACAGGCGAACACCGAGCCGCTTGGCGCGACTTGAGGAAAGGGAAGCAAAGCCGGAGGCTGCCCAGGCGGCCAAACGCGAGCCAACCCGGGCCCTGAACAAGAAAACTGCCGCGCACCGCCAGGGTCTCGCCGGCCCGGTCGTCCGGCTTCCAGTCGAGGCGAGCCTTGGCCACGCAAGGCGCGCCCCAGCGGGGCACCTCCCACTTCGACCGCCACCCCGAGGGGACCGAACACACCCGCGCCCGATCTTGCACGGCCGAGCAACAGTAAATGCTTGGCTAGCCACATGTTTGCTGTTATGTTGGTTATGTGTCCAGCCACCTAAATGGGGTGGTGGCGACACGAGAGGAGTCGTCATGAAAGCCATCCTGTTCGACCGTTTCGGAGGCACGGAAGTGCTGCACGAGGCGGACATCGAGATCCCGCAGCCCGGCCCCGGGCAGCTCCGCGTCCGCGTCAAGGCGGCCGGGCTGAACGCGCTGGACGGCAAGATCCGCTCCGGAGCGATGCAGGCCGCGTTCCCCACGCCACTCCCCGCCGTCCCCGGTGCCGAGCTCGCCGGCGTGGTGGACGCCCTGGGTGAGGGCGTGCAGGACGTACAGGTCGGCGACGAGGTGCTGGGCTGGTCGGACACCGGCTCGTACGCCGAGTACGCGCTGGCCACCACCGTGGCCCCCAAGCCCGCCGGCCTCGACTGGCAGCACGCGGTCGCGCTGCCGGTGGCGGGCGAGACGGCCGAGCGGGTCCTGGACCTACTGGGCCTCGCCGCCGGGGAGACCGTACTGATGCACGGCGCGGCCGGAGCGGTCGGCACCCTGGCGGTCCAGCTCGCCACGGCCCGCGGAGCGCGTGTCATCGCCACCGCCGGCCCCGCCAACCAGGACTACCTCACCTCGCTCGGCGCCACCGCGACCCTCTACGGCGAGGGCCTGGTCGAGCGGGTCCGGGCCCTCGCCCCCGACGGCGTGGACGCGGTGTTCGACCTGGCCGGGAAGGGAGCCCTGGAGGACTCCATCGCCCTGCGCGGCGCCACCGAGCGCATTGTCACCATCGCCGACTTCCGCGCGCACCAGCTCGGCATCACCTTCTCCAGCGGTGGCCAGGAACGCTCGGCCGCCCGCCTGGCCGCGCTGGCGCAGGACGCCGCGACCGGCAAGGTCGTCACCACCGTCACCGCCTACCCGCTCGCCCAGGCCGCCACGGCCCAGCAGGTCAGCGACGCCGGGCATGGCCGGGGCAAGCTCGTCCTCACCTTCGACTGATCACGCCCACCCCTTCTTCCGCCACGCCTTCGCTTTCCCGAGAACACCTGTTCATCACTGCACCGAAGGACCCTTCATGCTGAACGCCCTGTGGACACCGACCACCGTCGGTGGCAACTCCCTCCCCCACCGCTTGGTCATGGCCCCCATGACCCGTGACCGCTCCACGCCTGAAGGCGTTCCGACCGAGCTGAACGCCGAGTACTACGCCCAGCGGGCCTCGCACGCGCTCATCATCACCGAGGGAACCCAGCCCTCCACCGACGGCCAGGGCTACCTCCTCACCCCCGGCATCCACAATGATGAGCAGATCGCGGGGTGGCGCAAGGTCACTGACGCCGTGCACGCGGCCGACGGCCGGATCGTCATCCAGCTGATGCACACCGGACGTATCGCCCACCCCGACAACACCCCCCACGGGCGCCAGCCGGTCGCTCCTTCGGCGATTCGGCCGCAGGGCGCGATGTTCACCGCGTCCGGGCCCCAGGAGATGCCAGCGCCCCGTGCTCTGTCGACGCAGGAGGTCGCGGCGACCGTCGAGGACTTCCGCCGCGCTGCAGCGGCCGCCGTCGCGGCAGGCGCCGACGGCGTGGAGATCCACGGCGCCAACGGCTACCTGGTGCACCAGTTCCTGTCCGACAACACCAACCAGCGCACCGACCGATACGGCGGCTCCATCGACAACCGCATCCGCTTCGCCGTCGAGGTCGCCGCTGCCGTGGCCGACGAGATCGGTGCCGACCGCACCGGCCTGCGCATCTCCCCCGGCAACCCCTACAACGACATCGCCGAGTCCGACACCGACGAGCTGTATCCGGCGCTCCTGCGCGCCCTCGGCCCGCTCGGCCTCGCCTACCTCCACATCCTCCACGCGGGCGACGAGGAACTGCTGAGCACCCTGCGCGCGCTGTGGCCGACCACGCTGATCCTCAACCGGGCCGGCACCGACCTGCCCACCCGCGCCAAGGACGTCGACAACGGCACGGCCGACCTTGTCTCCGTCGGCGCCCTCGCGCTTGCCAACCCGGACCTGGTCGAGCGGCTACGCTCTGACGCGCCGCTGAACACGCCCGACCCGGCGACCTTCTACGGCGGCGGAGTGGCCGGCTACACCGACTACCCCACCCACACCGTCTGAGGAACCGAAGCATGCCCGCCCCGACACCCCGCACCCCCAGCACGGCCAGCGAGGGGCCGATGAGCTACGCGATCTTCCAGCTCGCCCGCGCTCACCGCGCCCGCGCCGCCGCCATGCTCCGCGAGATGGACCTGCATCCCGGACAGGAACTGCTGCTGATGCATCTCCTGGACCGGGACGGCCAGACCCAGTCCGAGCTGCTCGAAAGCGTCGGCCTGGACCACTCCACCGTCTCCAAGTCCCTACGCCGCATGCAGGACGCCGGCCTGCTCGTCCGCGAGCCGGCCGCACACGACCGGCGCGTCATGGTTGTCCACCTCACCGACAAGGGCCGTGTCATGCGCGAGCCCCTGGCAGCCATGTGGCGGGCCCTGGAGGAGACCTCCGCGCTGAACCTGTCGGCGCAGCAGGCAGAGTCCTTCGTCCGCACCGCCTATGCCATCGCCGACGCGATCAACAGCCGTGCTCTTCCACAGGAAGAGTCCGAGTAACTCCCCTCGCCTTGCACCCCGGTTCCGGCCTGGAGTGCGAATCGTTTCCAGCGTCTCCTGCGAAGTGGACAGTGGTGCACGCCCTCGCCCGGTACACCGACGAGCCGCGACGAACGCCACGTACAGCAGCCCGAGCAGGAACATCGTGACCAGCATCCGGGCAGTCAGCTGCCGGTCGGGCTCGAATCGGCTGCGCATCGCCATCACCCCGGGATAAGGCCCTCGCCGGAGAGCAGCTCCCGCACCTGTGTGAGGCTGGTGTCCTCGTCGGGCAGGACCATGTCGGACGGTGTGATCGTCTCGGTCGGCAGGGGCGTGCCATAGCTGCGAACCGCGTCCAGGAGGGCCGACAGGGCGGTGGTGAACGCCGTCTCGTCGTCGGCGTCGGCTGCCGACTGCAGAGCGGCGTCCAGCTCGTTGAGCCGGCCGAGGTGTTCGTCGGTGATCTCGTACTGGCCCTCGCCGAGAATCCGCATGATCATGATGTGGCCTCCTGATCCGGCGGGCCCTGCTCGTCGCTCTTGCCTTCTACGGCCGGTGGGGTCGCGGACGCGGGGAGCTGGGCTTTCATCCGGGCCAGCTCCTTGTCCACGTCCTGGCCCGCGGTGACGCCTTCGAGTTCGGCCTGGATGTCGTCGCGGCCGGCGGGGAGGGTGGCGTCCTCCAGGGCACCGGAGGCGAGCAGTTCGTCCAACGCACCGGCGCGGGCCTGCAGTTGCTCGGTCTTGTCCTCGGCGCGCTGCATGGCCATGCCGACATCACCCATCTCCTCGCCGATGCCGGTGACGGCCTCGGTGATGTGGGTCTGGGCCTCGGCTGCGGTGTAGCGGGCCTTGACGGTCTCCTTGCTGGTGCGGAAGGTCTCCACCTTCGCCTGGAGGCGCTGGGAGGCGAGGGTGAGTTTCTCCTCCTCGGCCTGCAGCGTTGCCTGCTGGGTCTGCAGGTCCGTGAGCTGGGAGGCCACCGCGGTGCGCCTGCTCAGGGCTTCGCGGGCGAGATCCTCGCGTCCGGCTCCGAGCGCCTGTTGGGCCTGTCCCTCCAGCTTGCCTCTGGACTGGCGCAACTGGTTGATCTGCAGGTCGATGCGCTTGCGGCTGGTGGCCACGTCCGCCACACCACGTCGTACCTTCTGCAGCATTTCCTGCTGCTGGGCATAGGAGTAGTCCAGTACCTCCCGCGGGTCTTCGGCCTTGTCCAGGGCCTTGTTCGCCTTCGTCCGGAAGAGGGTGGCTATGCGGTGGGCGATGCTGGTCATAGCGGCCTGCCTCCTCTCGATCGGTGAGGAATCAGCCAGTCCAGCGACGTCTGCGGGACACTTCCAGACTCCGGCGACGTGGTCCGGGCCGCAACCTCGGTCCCGGCGTCCGAGGGCACGGCTGCAACGGCTGCAACGGCTGCGGACATGAGGCACCGCATCCCCATCCTGCGCCTCCCGCGCGAGGAGTGATGCGCGTGCGGCCCGGCTGGGCGGGAACGGCCGGCCGGCTCACCATCGCGAGCGAGAGCTGCTACGGCGGCCCTCAGCCTTCGCCACGCGATTGCGGTCGTGCCTCTCACGCTCGCGCCTGGCGGGTCGATGATGGAGGTGAGCCGCAAAGGGAGGTGATCGGGGATGCCACCGCACTGTGATTCTCTCGACGGTCCCGTCGTCACGGCCGCGCGCAAAGCCCTGGAAGGAAGGGATGTCGACCAGGTCCTGCCCTACGTCTCTGAAGAAGGGGAACCAGAGGTCCGCGAGGCGTTCAGTCTCACGGCCAGGGCGCGTACGCACGGCCGGGAGGCCCAGGAAGTGGCCGACCGTTGGTTCTTCGAGACGGTCGTCCGCGTACACCGATCCGGAGAAGGGGCTCCCTTCACAGGACTGAAGCCGGCCGGGCTCGATGTCGGGCCGGTGATCCCGGCTGCTGAGCGTGCCCTCGAGGCCGGCTCCGCGGACGAACTGACCGGGGCGCTCTGCGGAATCATCCGTGAGCAGGTGGAAGAGCGTCACGGACGCGCCATGAGGCTCAAGGAGCATGCCACTGAGGGGGTTGATGCGGCCCGCGAGTTCGTGGAGGCCAGCCTCGGCCTGCAGGTGTGGGCGCACCGCGTGTACAAGCAGGCGATCGCCGTCCCGCATGCACCCACCCGGCGCTCGTAAGGAAACGAACAGTCCGGGCCCCCGCCGTATGAACCCCGGCGCAGAGGACGGCGCGCCTATCGCCTTGTTCCACGCGGATCCGCACGAGGTCGAGGTCGGTCCGCGGTTGCGGTGCCACGGCCTCCTCCCCGGATTCATGCCGTCGCATTGACGCGCGTGCGCAAGTTGTGGAACTGGCGGGTTTGCATGATCAGGTGAGCGGGTTCCCAGAACAGGATGTCCATGGTCCGGGTGAGGGGCCGCGGGCGGCTGCGACCCCTCGCGCGGACGATAAGCCGGGTCCTTCCGCCGGGCTCCGGCCGGAGGTGGAAACCCCAGATCGATTCGATGTACGCCTTGGGCAGCGGCTCGTACCGCACGTCGAAGGGGCGTCCCGAGGGGAGTTTTGTCTGCGAGCGCAGCACCAGGGTCCGCTCCGGTTCCAGGACCGCGACGGTGAACCAGGCATCGCCGCTCGGCAGGGAGTCCAGGTGCTGGTCCTGCTCCAGGAGCTGCCACTCCGGGACGATGCGTTCCACGCTCGGGCGTCCGCCATTGTCCAGGCGGTCCCAGCTGTACCAGCCGCCGCGGTTGGGCGAGCGGCCGCGACGGCGTGCTGCTGACCGACCCCGAAGGCCGTGACCAGCC
>NZ_JBEXSH010000226.1:0-10951 GCF_040613555.1 Streptomyces sp. NPDC006265 | reverse complement strand
GCCCACTCCAGGGCGTTGGCCATGAACTCGACCGGCATGAGCACCGTCCAGTGCCGCGTCGACGGCGTTGTCGATCAGGTTGCCGAGGATGGTCACCAGGTCCCGCGCCGGCAGGGTCTCGGGCAGCAGGCCGTCGTCCAGGCTGCTGTCCTCCGACACCATCAGCTCCACGCCCCGCTCGTTCGCCTGGGCGGTCTTGCCCAGCAGCAGTGCCGCCAGTACCGGCTCGCTCACCGCCGCGACGACCTGGTCGGTCAGTGCCTGCGCCAGCTCCAGCTCGGCCGTCGCGAACTCCACCGCTTCCTCCGCCCGGCCCAGCTCGATCAGCGAGACGACCGTGTGCAGCCGGTTCGCCGCCTCGTGCGCCTGTGAGCGCAGCGCCTGTGTGAAACCCCGTTCGGAGTCCAACTCGCCCATCAAGGACTGGAGTTCGGTGACATCGCGCAGGGTGACGACCGTGCCGCGCCGCTCACCGCCCGACACCGGCGAGGTGTTGATGACCAAGACGCGGGACGCCGTCAGATGCACCTCGTCGACCCGGGGCTCCGAGGCGAGCAGGGCACCCGTCAGCGGGGCCGGCAGCCCCAGCTCCGCCACCGACCTGCCCACCACGTCCCCGGGCACGCCGAGCAACTCCCGACCTCCGTCGTTGATCAGCGCCACACGGTACTGCCCGTCCAGCATCAGCAGCCCCTCGCGTACGGCGTGCAGGGCGGCCTGATGGTAGTCGTGCATCCGGCTGAGCTCGGTCGCGTTCATGCCATGGGTGTGGCGGCGCAGCCGGGCGTTGACGACGTAGGTGCCGACCGCGCCCAGCACCAGCGCGCCGGCCGCGACGCCGAGCAGGGCCGTCAGCTGGTCCTGGACCCGCTGGGTGATCTGCTCGACCCGGATCCCCGCGCTGACCAGGCCGACCACCCTGTTGCCGTCCTGGATCGGGGTGACGGCGCGTACCGACGGGCCGAGCGTGCCGGTGTAGGTCTCGGTGAAGGTCTGGCCCTTCAGGGCCCGCTCGGTGTGCCCCTGGAAGGTCTGGCCGATCTGCCGGGGGTCGGGGTGCGTCCAGCGGATGGCCCGGGGGTCCATGATCGTGATGAAGTCGACCTCGGTGTCCCGCATCACCTTCAGCGCGTACGGCTGGAGCTCGGCGGTCGGGTCGTCGGTGCGGGTCGCGGCCAGCACGGACGGGGAATCGGCCACCGAGCGTGCCACCGCCCTGGCCTGGCGCGTCGCGGCCTCCTCGGCCTGACTGCGGTCGCTGACGTAGGTGAACAGCGCGTATCCGGCCACGACGACCGCTATCAGGACGGCCTGCATGGCGAAGAGCTGGCCCGCCAGACTGCGGGGACCGGGGACGGTGAGGCGCATGCCGTCAGTCTGCACCGTGGCTGATTGTGAACTAAATGAACGGAAGGGTGACCGCGCTCACAGAGCAGGACATAGTCACGGCATTCCCCATAACGCATCTCCGGGAGTCCCGCTCCGAGATTCCCGGAGTCTCCCCGGACGTGAGCCGCACGCCGGTGATGCCGACGACGTCGTCAAGGAGGGCCGCCGTGACCAGCGCAGCCGATACGGCACCTGCCGCACGCAAACCCAAGCGGGACCGCACGCACTATCTCTACATCGCGGTGATCATCGCGGTCGCCGCCGGTATCGCGGTGGGTCTGGCCGCACCGGAATTCGCGCAAGAGCTGAAGCCGATCGGCACGGGGTTCGTGGCCCTGATCAAGATGATGATCTCGCCGATCATCTTCTGCACGATCGTGCTGGGCATCGGCTCGGTACGCAAGGCCGCCAAGGTCGGTGCCGTCGGCGGTATCGCCCTGGGCTACTTCATGGTGATGTCGCTGGTCGCGCTGGGCATCGGCCTGGTCGTCGGCAACATTCTGGAGCCGGGCACGGGGCTGGCGGTGACCGACGCGGTCAAGGACGTCGGCCACGCTCAGGTCGACGCCGAGGCCAAGGACACCACGGAGTTCCTGCTCGGCATCATCCCGACCACGATCGTGTCGGCGTTCACCAACGAGTCGGTCCTGCAGACCCTGCTGATCGCCCTGCTCGCCGGTTTCGCCCTGCAAGGCATGGGCTCGGCCGGCCAGCCGATCCTGCGCGGCATCGAGCACATCCAGCGGCTCGTCTTCCGCATCCTCGCGATGATCATGTGGGCCGCCCCGATCGGTGCCTTCGGCGCCATCGCCGCCGTCACCGGCTCCGCGGGCGTGGAAGCGCTCAAGAGCCTCGCCGTGCTGATGCTCGGCTTCTACGCGACCTGTTTCCTGTTCGTCTTCATCGTGCTCGGCGCCCTGCTGCGGGCCATCTCCGGCCTGAACATCTTCTCGCTGTTCAAGTACCTGGGCCGGGAGTTCCTGCTGATTCTGTCCACCTCCTCCTCCGAGTCCGCGCTGCCGCGGCTCATCGCGAAGATGGAGCACCTGGGCGTCAGCAAGCCGGTGGTCGGCATCACGGTTCCGACCGGCTACTCCTTCAACCTCGACGGCACCATGATCTACATGACCATGGCCTCGCTGTTCATCGCCGACGCCATGGGCACGCCGATGTCGATCGGTGAGCAGATCCCGCTGCTGCTCTTCCTGCTGGTCGCCTCCAAGGGCGCCGCCGGTGTCACCGGCGCCGGCCTCGCGACCCTGGCCGGTGGCCTGCAGTCGCACAAGCCGGCCCTGGTGGACGGCATCGGCCTCATCGTCGGCATCGACCGCTTCATGAGCGAGGCCCGCGCCCTGACCAACTTCGCGGGCAACGCCGTCGCCACGGTGCTGATCGGCACCTGGACCAAGGAGATCGACAAGGACCGCGTGAACCAGGTCCTCGCCGGTCAGCTGCCCTTCGACGAGAAGACCCTGCTGGACGACGGCCACGACGGCCCGTCCGGGGACCACGTCGAGGTTCCCGAGCAGGGCGGCGAGAAGGAGCTGGCGAAGGCCTGACGGCCGCGCCGCCCCTATGGAATCCGGGCGGCTGGGTGTCCCCCCGTCGCTCAGCCGCCCGGTCCACACAGCACGACAGATCAAGCGTTCAGCTTCGCCACCAGCTCGGTGGCCTTCGAGGCGGGCACGCCCGCCGCGGTCAGTACGGTGACCGCGGCGCAGCGGCCCGCCTCTCGCGCTGCCAGCACGCCGTCGTTCACGGCCTCCATCACGGCGAACAGCATCTGCTCGTGCACGTACGCCAGGGCCGGAGCCGGCAGCGGTGAGCGGAAGACGTCCTCGTCCAGCCCGCGCTGCAGCAGCCCGATGCTCTCCTGGCGGACCGGGGCGAGCCGCTCCCGGATGCCCTGCATGGTGACCGTGCGCTGGGCGAGCGCGACCAGCAGCCGGTAGCGGTCGGCGATCGCCCACACCGCCAGCACCGAGCGCGCCACGGCCTCCGCCGGGTCCCGCACGTCCTCGCGGCCCGCCGCGTGCGCCGCCGACAGCGCCCCCACGGCCTCGTCGACGAGCGTGCTGATCAGCGCCTCGCGGCTCGGGAAGTGCCCGTACACCGTCCGCCGTACGACGCCCGCGGCCCGTGCGATCTGGTCCATCGACGCGTCGGGGTCGCGCAGCAGCTCGGCGAGGGCGACGTCGAGGATGCGGCGGCGGTTGGTGTCGGCGCGGCTGGTTCCCGTGGTCATGGACGTCATTGTGCCCCTTCCCGCAGCGAGTTGCACAGTGCTGTGCAACGGCGTAGATTGCACATCGTTGTGTAAATGCACAGCCATGTGCAAATCAGCGAGGAAGGCACCCCCTGCCATGCGACTCGTCATGAACGAACCGACCGAGAGGACGGACCGCCCCTACGCCCGCCGCTGGTGGGCGCTCCTCGTGCTCTGCCTCAGCCTGCTGATCATCGTGATGGCCAACACCGCCCTCACCGTCGCCGCGCCCGACATGACCGCGGACCTCGGCCTGAACAGCGCCGACCTCCAGTGGGTGATCGACGGCTACACCGTCCCCTACGCCGCGCTGATGCTGCTGCTCGGCGCGATAGGCGACAAGTACAGCCGCCGGGGCGCGCTCGTCCTCGGGCTGGTGGTGTTCGCGGGCGGCTCCGTCTTCGGTTACCTCGCCGACAGTTCCACGACGGTCATCGCCGCACGGGCCGTGATGGGCGCCGGCGCCGCGATGATCATGCCCGCCACGCTGTCCCTCCTCGCCTCGACCTTCCCGCGCGCCGAACGGGCCAAGGCCATCACCCTGTGGACCGCCACGGCCGGTCTCGCCATCGCGGCCGGACCACTGGTCGCCGGTGCGCTGCTCGCGGACCACGGCTGGTCGTCGACGTTCCTCATCAACGTCCCCATCGCGGTCCTGGCCATCCTCGGCGCCTTCGTCCTCGTACCGCCGTCCAAGTCCGCGGACCGCGGGCGCATCGACTACGGCGGCGGACTGCTGTCGGTGGTGTGGATCGCCGCGCTGATCTACATGATCATCGAGGGTCCGCACTTCGGCTGGGGCGTCAAGGCCGTCATGGCGGCGGTCGTCGCCGGAGCCGCGCTCGTCGCCTTCGTCGTCTGGGAGCTGCGCCACCCGCGCCCCCTGCTCGACGTCCGCCGCTTCACCCACCGCGGCTTCGCGGGCTCCAACCTCGCCGTCGCCCTGTTCTTCCTGGCGGTCTTCGGCGCCTTCTACTACCTGACGCAGCACCTCCAGTTCGTCCTCGGCTACGACGCCCTGGACACGGGCCTGCGGATGCTGCCGCTGGCGGGCGCCGTGTTCGCGGGGGCGGCCCTCACCGGCTTCCTCACGCCCCGGGTCGGCATGAAGTGGACCGTCACGGCCGGCATGGTCGGCGGCACGGCGGCCCTGGCGCTCCTCACCCGGGTCGACGCCGGTTCGTCGTACGTCGATTTCGTCGCGCCCCTGGTCGTTCTCGGCCTCTCCATCGGGCTCGCGCTGTCGCCCTGCACCGACGCGATCATGGGGGCCTTCCCGGAGTCGGAGCTGGGCGTCGGCGGCGCGGTGAACGACACGTCGCTGGAGCTCGGCGGCTCGCTGGGCATCGCCATCCTGGGCTCGCTGCTGGCGACGTCGTACTCCGGCCACCTCTCGGACGCCACGGCCGGCAGCAAGCTCCCCGCCTCCTCCCTGTCCACCGCCCAGGACTCCGTCGGAGCCGGGTACGCCGTCGCCCAGGGCATCGGCGCCAAGGCCCGGCAGCTCGCCGAGCAGGCCGCGCACACCAGTGACCCCCAGCAGGCGGAGCGACTCCGGGCCCAGGCCGAGCAACTCGGCGGCGGCGCCCGGAAGATGACCGACGCGGTCGGATCCGCGTTCTCCGACGCGGTCGCCCACACCAGCCTGATCGGGGCCGTGATCCTGGGCATCGGCACGGTGGTGGCGGCGCTGCTCCTGCCCGGCAAGGAGAAGACGGTGGCCGAGCCCGCGGACGAGAGCAAGGAACTGGAGTCCGCCGGGGCCCGCTAGGCCGTGTCCGCTAAGTCCCGCCGTTCGCCCCCGGGCAGGCGGGACTTAGCGCAGACGGCGGCCCATGACCTGTCGCAAGAGCGGCGCCACCGCCGATGGGCGGCGGGCGCCGCATGCGTGCACGCTCCGGCGTGGTCCGGCCGGGCCGGTCCGTCATGGTGGCCGGGTCCGTGACGGTCTGCGGTCCGCTCGTTGCGGGGCCGGTACGGCGGCGCATAGGTGACCGGGGCCAGACGGGCACTGGCCCGGTCGTCTCGTCTGGCCGGACATGTGCGCTGCGTTGGCCGGGTCCGTGGGTCTGCGGTCCGCTCGTTCCCGGGGCCGGTACGGCGGCGCGTTGGTGACCGGAGCTACCCGCTCGCTCCTTGAACCGGTACCGCGGCACGCAGGTGACCGGAGCCGGCCGCGCACCGGCCCGGCCGTCTCGGACAGCCGGACACGTTCGCCGAGTTGGCCGAGTCCGTGACCGCCTGCGGCCGCTCGCCCCCCGCAGTCGGGACGGCTACGCCCGCGTGACCGGCGCCGGGCGCGCCCCGCCCC
The DNA here is from genome assembly GCF_040613555.1 of Streptomyces sp. NPDC006265. Taxonomy (NCBI): domain Bacteria; kingdom Bacillati; phylum Actinomycetota; class Actinomycetes; order Kitasatosporales; family Streptomycetaceae; genus Streptomyces; species Streptomyces sp. NPDC006265. Next base: position 4,985 of record NZ_JBEXSH010000226.1, on the reverse strand, counting down.
CGGTCGCCGCGTTCAGCCGGGCCGTCTCCTCCGCGGTGAGCAGCAGATCCGCCGCGGCCGCCGAGTCCCTGATCGTGCGCGGCCGGGTCGCCCCCGGGATCGGGACGACCGCCGGGGAGTGGGCCAGCAGCCAGGCCAGGCCCACCTGTTGGGGACTGACACCGCGCTCCGCCGCCACCGCGTGGAACGCGGCGAAGCGCTCCGCCCCCTCCGTGCGCGACGGCCCGTCCAGGGAGCTGCGGGACAGTCCACCCAGCGGGCTCCACGGCAGGAACGCCAGCCCCAGTTCCGCGCACAGCCGCAGCTCCGTCTCACTGTCCCGGACGGCGGGGGAGTACCGGTTCTGCACCGACACCAGCCGGTCGCCGAGGATCTCCCGAGCCCGGCGGATCTGGTCCGCGTCCGCGTTGGACACACCGGCCAGCCGGATCGTGCCCGCGTCGAGCAGCTCGTGCAGCGCGCCGACCGATTCCTCGAAGGGCACCGAGGGGTCGGGCTTGTGCAGTTGGTAGAGGCCGATCGCCTCCACGCCCAGCCGCTCGCGCGACGCCTCGGCGGCGGCCTTGAGGTGACGGGGGCAGCCGTTCACCGTCCAGTCGCCGCCCGCCGGGCGGCCGCGGCCGCCCTTCGTCGCCACCAGGACGTCGGAGGTGTCACCGCCGTAGGCGGCCAGCGCGCGGGCCACCAGGCGTTCGTTGTGCCCGGGCTCCGCGCCCGGCAGATGGTACGAGTCGGCCGTGTCCAGCAGCGTCACGCCCGCGTCGAGTGCGGCGTGCACGGTGGCCAGGGCGCGCTCCTCGTCCGGCCGGCTCTCGATGGACAGCGGCATCGCGCCGAGCCCGACCGCGCTCACCCGCAGCCCGCCGAGTGTCCTGTAGCGCATGTCAGCCGCCCTTCCCGAGCGTCTCGGCGACGGCACGCGGCAGCCACTGCCGGGCCTCGCCGAAGGTGAAGCCGAGCCGGGTGGCCCGGCCGTTGTCCATGCCGTAGGAGCGGCGGAAGGAGAACGGCGAGACCTCACCGACCTCCACGGTCCGGAACACCGCCCGGCCGCCGGGGACATGAGCGGCGACCGCCGCGCACAGCTCCTCGGTGCTCAGCGCCCCGGAGGAGGCGGCGTTCACCGCGCCGGTGAAGTCTTCGCCCGCCGCCCAGGCCAGGAAGCGGGCGATCTCCTCGACGTACACATACGTGGCCGGCCGGTTCACCGCGGGCACGGCGATCGGCTCGCCGGTGCGCATCCGCTCGGCGTAGTGGGCCAGCCTGCCCGTGAAGTCGTCGTCCCCGCCCAGCACATGGGCCACCCGCACCGCCGTGTACGGCAGTGCCGCGCCACCGGCGGCGAAGACCGCCTCGGCCTGGCGCTTGCCCTCCCCGTAGTGGGCCTCCAGGAACGCGGGGTCGTCCCAGGGGAGTTCGCGGTCGACGGTGACGGTGGCCGGGTCGACGGCCTCCTCGCGCACGAGGACGGGGGAGTCCTCGTACTCGTACACCTCGACCGTCGAGGTCATCACATAGCGGCGGGTGCGCCCGGAGAAGACGCGGCGGGCGATCGCGGCCTGGCGCGGGGTGTAGCAGACCTGGTCGACGACGACGTCGAAGACCCGCGAGCCGAGCGTACCGGCCAGCGACCTTTCGTCGTCCCGGTCGGCGCGCAGGTGCGCCACCCCGGCGGGCGGCGGGGAGGACCCCCGGTTCAGTACGGTGACGCGGTGCCCCGCGGCGAGCAGCCGTGCGAGCAGACGCTTTCCGACGTAAGGGTTCCCGCCGATGACCAGGACGTCCAGAGCCTTTTCCATGGCCATAATTCTCCCGGCGTACATCCGCGCTCTGAAGGGGGAACCATGGGAGTTCAGGCCTCCGCACCGAAAGAACCACGGCAGTTGCGCACTGCCGCCGACGAAACATCGGCCTCCTTCGATGCGCTGGACCGGCAGATCCTGCTGCTGCTCCAGACCGACGGCCGGATCAAGCTCAGCGAGCTCGGCCGCCGGGTCAGGCTCAGCCCCGCGGCCGTCACCGAGCGGGTACGGCGACTGGAGGCGGCGGGCGTGATCAGCGGCTACGGCGCCCGCGTCGTGCCGGCCCGCCTCGGCTACGGCATCCAGGCGTTCATCCGCGTGAACCCGCACGGCGGCTACACCCTCAAGCACCCCAGGACCCTGGAGCTGATCGAGCGCCCCGAGATCACCGAGGTGCACCACGTGGTCGGGGAGGACTGCTGGATCCTCAAGGTCGCCGTCCGCGACACCGTCCACCTGGAGGACGTCCTGGAGGACGTCTCCGTGCTCGGGCGCACCACGACGTCGATCGTGCTGACCTCCCCGGTGGAGTGCAAACCACTGTTGCCTTGACGCCGGGGTCAAGGATTACGTTCGTGTGCATGCGAATCGGCGAGCTGGCCGCACGGGCCGGGACCACGACGCGGACGCTGCGGTACTACGAGTCACGGGGGCTGCTGCCCGCGCGGCGCGCGGGCAACGGATACCGGGCCTACGACGAGAGCGACCTGCGGCTGCTGCGGCAGATCAGGACGCTCCAGGACTTCGGGTTCGACCTGGAGGAGACGCGGCCCTTCGTGGAGTGCCTGCGCGCCGGGCATCCGGAGGGCGACTCCTGCCCGGCGTCGCTCGCGGTCTACCGGCGCAAGCTGGATGAGCTCGACGCGCTGATCGGCCAGCTGAGCGGGGTACGGGACACCGTCGCGCGGCAGCTGGAGAAGGCCGAGCTGGCGCGCGACGGGCTGGCCGCCGAGGCGGAGGTTCCGGGCGGTCCGGAACCCGCATGCGAGCTGGGAGGGGACACATGGTGACCGGCGTGACCGATGTGACGGACGCGGACTTCGAGGCGGAGGTGATCGGCGCGGAGCTGCCGGTGCTGGTGGAGTTCACCGCCGACTGGTGCCCGCCCTGCCGGCAGATGGGCCCGGTGCTCAAGGCCCTCGCCTCCGAGGAGGGCGACCGGCTGAAGGTCGTGCAGCTGGACGTCGACTCCAACCCGCAGACGACCAACGCCTACAAGGTGCTCTCGATGCCGACCTTCATGGTGTTCCGCGGCGGCGAGCCCGTGAAGTCGATGGTGGGGGCCCGGGCCAAGCGGCGGCTGCTGGAGGAGCTGGCCGACGTGCTGTGAGCGGCCGCCCGAAACACGACCCCGGATACAGGAAATCCCCCGAGCAATTGCGCTCGGGGGATTTCCCCGCGTATATTTGTTTGTTCGTGACTTCAAACGGATTGAAGCCCGTTGAAAGTCACAGTGAAGTTCAGTGAGCACAGTATATTCGGGCGGGAGCGGAATTGTCAAACACCGAATTTCCGGACGATGAATTGCGACAGGAACAGGAATTCATCGACGGGTTGTACGCGCGCGTGGACGCGCTGCGCGGCGACGCCGAGACCTCAGTCACGGACGCGCTCGCACAGGGCAACACCCCCATGCAGGCCAGACTCGAGCGGGACATCCTCGTGGCCGAGCGCTCCGGGCTGCTCGCCGCGCTGAACGCGGTGGACGGCTCCCTGTGCTTCGGCCGGATCGACCTCACCTCGGGCGTCACCCACCGCATCGGCCGGATCGGCCTGCGCACCGACGACGCGGAGCGCACCCCCGTCCTCATCGACTGGCGTGCCGACGTCGCCCGCCCCTTCTACCTGGCCACCGGCCACACCCCGATGGGCCTCAGGCGCCGGCGGCACATCGCCACCGACGGCCGCCGGGTCACCCATCTGCACGACGAGATCCTCGACCTCGGCGACCAGACCCGCACCGGCCACGAGGACCCGACGGGCGACGCCGTCCTGCTCGCCGCCCTCGACTCGGCGCGCACCGGCCGCATGAGCGACATCGTGCAGACCATCCAGGCCGACCAGGACCGCATCATCCGCGCCCCGCACCGCGGCGTCATGGTGGTCGAGGGCGGCCCGGGCACGGGCAAGACGGCCGTCGCCCTGCACCGCGCCGCCTACCTGCTCTACGAGCACCGGGAACTGCTCGCCAAGCGGGCCGTGCTGATCGTCGGGCCCAACCCGGCGTTCCTCGGCTACATCGGCGAGGTGCTGCCCTCCCTCGGCGAGACCGGTGTGCTCCTCGCGACCGTGGGCGAGCTGTTCCCCGGGGTGAAAGCGAGCGCGACCGACACACCCGAGGCCGCCGTGGTGAAGGGCCGGGCCGACATGGCCGACATCCTCGCCGAGGTCGTCCGCGGCCGGCAGGCGCTGCCCGACCCGGTGATCGCCATCGAGCACGACCGCGAGGTCCTCATGCTCGACGACGGCCTGGTGGGCGTCGCCCGCGAGCGCACCCGTGGCGCCAAGCTGCCGCACAACGCCGCCCGCGAGCACTTCGAGGGCCACATCCTCAACGCCCTCACCGACCTGTACGCGGAGCGGATCGGCACCGACCCCTTCGACGGGTCCAGCCTGCTCGACCCCAGCGACGTCACCCAGATCCGCGACGACCTCGCCGAGAACCCCGACGTCTGGTCCGCCATCGACCAGCTGTGGCCGGTGCTCACCCCGCAGCGGCTCGTCGCCGACTTCCTCGCCGCACCCGAGGAGTTCCTGTCCGCCGAGGATGCCGCGGCCGTACGCCGCCCGGTGACCCGGCGCTGGACGGTCGCGGACGTGCCGCTGCTCGACGAGGCCGCCGAACTCCTCGGCGACGACGACCGGCTGGCCCGGGAGCGGGCCGCACGCGAGCGTCAGGAACAGATCGCCTACGCGCAGGGCGTGCTGGAGGTGTCCTACGCCTCCCGGACCTACGAGTTCGAGGACAAGGAGGAGGGCGACCCCGAGGGCTCCGAGGTGTTGTCCGCGCACGACATCATCGACGCCGAGCGGTTCGCCGAGCGGCACGAGGAGGACGACCACCGCAGCGCCGCCGAACGCGCCGCGGCCGACCGCACCTGGGCGTTCGGGCACATCATCGTCGACGAGGCGCAGGAGCTGTCGCCGATGGCGTGGCGGCTGCTGATGCGGCGCAGCCCGACC
>NZ_JBEXSH010000225.1:0-10977 GCF_040613555.1 Streptomyces sp. NPDC006265 | reverse complement strand
TACGTGCGGGGGCCCCAACGGCTTGTGGTTTGGATCAGGTCGCGGGGCATCGACGGTGCCAGGCCCCGCGTCGGCGACCTGATCCAAACGGCAGGCCCTAAGGGGGCCTTTCACTATGCCCGTCCGGGTCGCGTGGTCTGGCACCGCACCTCGCCGCGTTGCCGAAAAGCCCTGGTAGCTCCGCTACAAGGGCTTCCCGGCGCCTTGCGATGCACGGCACCGGACCACGCGCCCTGATCGGACGCTCATAGTGAAAGGACCCCTAAGGTGTCCGGTCATGGGGAGCGCATGAACGTCGACATGGTGGCCGTCCCGGCGGGGCCCGTCACGCTGTCCGACCGGCGGACGCAGCGCAGTTGGACGGTCGAGGTCGGGTCGTTCCGGATGTCGGCGGTGCCGGTCACCCAGGCCTGGTACGCCGAGGTCGCCGGCGAACGTCCGAGCGCGGCCCGGGGCGGCCTGCTGCCCGTCGAGGGCGTGTCCTGGTGGGACGCGATCCGGTTCTGCAACGCCCTGTCCCGGCGCGAGGGCCTGACCCCGGCGTACGAGGTGCGGCCCGACGGCGGGGCCGCCGACTGGGACACCACCGCCGACGGCTACCGGCTTCCCACCGAGGCCGAGTGGGAACACGCCTGCCGCGCCGGCGGCACCGGCCCCCGCCACGGCCCGCTCGACGAGATCGCCTGGTACCGCGGCAACTCGGGCGACCGCATCCACCCCGTGGGCGGCAAACAGCCCAACGCCTGGGGCCTGTACGACATGCTGGGCAACGTCTGGGACTGGTGCTGGGACCTCTACGACGCCGAGGTCTACGGCACCTACCGGGTGCTGCGCGGCGGCGGCTGGTCCGACGAGCACTGGAGCTGCCGCGCCTCGGTGCGCCGCCGGAGCCATCCGACGTTCCGGATCGACGACGTGGGGTTCCGGGTAGCGCGCTCGGCCCCGGGCGAGGAGTAGCTCCGCACGCCGCAGGCCGCGCCGTACCCGCGACGCCGGGGAAGAGGACAGGTGCTCGGCCGGGGCGCGGTCGCCTGGGCACGAGCGAGGGGCGCCCCGCACACGCAGGGCGCCCCTCGGTCACGTACGCGAGAAGGTCAGAGCTTCTCGATCACGTAGTCGACGCACTTGGTGAGCGCCTCGATGTCCGCCGGGTCGATCGCCGGGAACATCGCGACGCGCAGCTGGTTGCGGCCGAGCTTGCGGTAGGGCTCGGTGTCGACGATGCCGTTGGCGCGCAGGACCTTGGCGACGGCGGCGGCGTCGACCTCGTCCGTGAAGTCGATCGTGCCGATGACCTGCGAGCGCTTGGCGGGGTCGGTGACGAACGGGTTGGCGTACTTGATGTCCTCGGCCCAGCCGTACAGCGTGCGGGCGGAGGTCGCCGTACGCCGGACCGACCAGTCCAGGCCGCCCTGGCCGTTGATCCACTCCAGCTGCTGGTTCAGCAGGAAGAGGGTGGCCAGTGCCGGGGTGTTGTACGTCTGGTTCTTGCGGGAGTTGTCGATCGCCGTCGGAAGCGAGAAGAACTCCGGGACGTGGCGGCCGGACGCGTGGATGCGCTCGGCGCGCTCGATCGCGGCCGGGGAGAAGACGCCGATCCACAGGCCGCCGTCGGAGGCGAAGGACTTCTGCGGGGCGAAGTAGTAGACGTCCGTCTCGGCGATGTCGACGGGGAGGCCGCCCGCGCCGGAGGTGGCGTCCACCAGGACCAGGGCGCCCTCGTCGGCGCCCGCCACGCGCTTGATCGGCATGGCGACACCGGTCGAGGTCTCGTTGTGGGTGAACGCGTAGACGTCCACGCCCGCCTGGGCGACCGCCTCGGGGTGGGTGCCCGGGTCGGCGGAGATGACGTCCGGCTCGGCCAGCCACGGGGCGAGCTTCGCGGCCTTGGCGAACTTGGAGGAGAACTCGCCGAAGCTGAGGTGCTGCGACTTGTTCTCGATCAGGCCGTGGGTCGCGATGTCCCAGAACGCGGTGGACCCGCCGTTGCCGAGGATCACCTCGTAGCCGTCGGGGAGCTGGAACAGCTCGCTGATGCCTTCGCGCACCTTGCCGACCAGGTTCTTGACGGGAGCCTGGCGGTGGGAGGTGCCGAGCAGGGACGTGCCGGTGGCGGCCAGGGCGTCCAGCGCCTCCACCCGCACTTTGGAGGGGCCCGCGCCGAATCGACCGTCGGCGGGCTTGATGTCAGCAGGAATCTGGATCTCAGCCACGCAGGGGAGCGTAGCCGTTTCCAGAAACCTGGGCGAAACGTCGTCCGTCGGGTGAGACGCGGGGTGGACCGATCAGTGCGGCGGCGGGCCGGGCCAGACGGCCGAGGCGTCGTCGCGGTGCGGGTCCGGCAGCCGGAGGGGGCGGACGGCGACGGGGCGGGTTCCGCCCTCGGTGGTGGCCGCCCACGGGGCGGGGCGGCCGGAGTAGCACAGGGTGGTGAGGACGAAGACGCCGTCGGCGTAGACCTCGACGTACTCACCGACGGTGAGGATGCGCAGCGAGGCGGCGGGTTCCGGCAGGCGGGTCTCGCCGAGCGGGATGCCGTCGGGGCCGGTGACCCGGAGGTCCTTGCCGTCGCAGCCGACCGTGAGCGCGGGCCGGTCCGGGCCGGAAGCCTGCGTGCGCAGGGTGATCTCGGTGCGACCGGAGAGGCCGACGTCACCGACCGCGTGCAGCAGCGCCTCGCGCGTCTCCTCGCCGAGCCAGGGGTCCAGCCCCGGCCACCATTCCAGGCGGGGTGCCGAATCCGCGGGCACGGCGAGGGACTTGGGCTGGGCGAGCATGCCGCGGCAACGCTCGCCGGTGTCGCTGAGTCCGACGCGGCGCGGGGTGGTGTGCAGCACGACGCGGGAGCCGTCGGGGGCGACGGTGACACGCGGGGCGTACGCGCCCGTCGGGCCGAGCGGGCCGCGGCGGGTCCACGGGCCGCGCAGGCGCGGAGCGGTCCACGCCTCGAAGCCCCGGGTGGCACCGATGGAACCGAGCAGCAGCCAGCCGCCGTCGTCGAGGCGTTCGAGGACCGGGCACTCGAACTCGTCGACGTCGCCGGGGGAGACGAGCGGCGGGTGGACGGTCCAGTGCTCCAGGTCGTCGGAGGTCGCCCAGGCCACGCAGCCACTGACGTCGACGGGCAGGGAGGCGTCGGCGGCGCAGACCACCATCACCCAGCCGTCGGACTCGTCGTCGCGCACGACGAAGGGGTCGCGCCAGCCCATGCGGTCGCCCGTGCGGTACCAGCGCCCGTCCGCCTCGACGACCGGCCCCGTGCCGTGGCGGCACCAGCCGGTGCCGTCGGTGCGCTCGGAGCGGGCCAGGCCGATCGACTGCAGGGGCCAGCCGCCCGGGGTGAGTCCGGAGACGGCGGTGTAGAGCATCGCCATGCCGGTGCCGTGCGGGAAGGCGTGCATGGTCCACACCGCCTGCTGGTCGAAGCGGCCCGGCAGGCCGTTGCCGAAGGCCGTGCCCTGCGGCTCCCAGTGGACCAGGTCGGTGGAGGTGGCCCGGCCGTAGGAGGTCTCCATGCGCAGGTGGTCGAACTCCGCCGTCCACGGGCCCTGAAGGTGCAGAGCGGTGTAGGTGCCGTCCGCGTGGCGCAGGAGGTCGAAGTCGTTCACGCAGAGGCCGGGCGGCGCGTATCGCATGGACAGGTCCTGTCTGCCGACAGCGGCACTCAAACGCGTGCGCTGTGCTCGTGCTGGTGAGAGTTCTTCTGGGAGTCATCCGAAGTAAATCTGAACGCAAACGCTTGCGCAACCAGGTGGGCGGGTTTACGGTCTCGTCACTCCCACTCCCGCCGACGTGCTCCGGACCCCCGGCCACGCGGCGCGCACCCGATCAAGGAGCGTCCCGTGACGGTCAGCATCACCGATGTCGCCGAGGCCACCGGGGTCTCGGCGTCCACCGTGTCCCGTGCCCTGCGCGGTCGCTCGGGAGTGTCGGAGGAGATGCGGGCCCGGATCGTCGCTGCCGCCGCCGAACTGGGCTACACCGCCTCGCGCTCGGCCTCCAGCCTGGCCAGCGGACGCACCTACACCATCGGCGTCGTCGTCCCGTACGTCGGCCGCTGGTTCTTCGGCACGGTGCTGGACGCGGCCGAGAAGGTCTTCAGCGCCGCCGGCTACGACGTCCTGCTGTACAACCTCGGCTCACCGGAGGCGCGCAAGCGTTTCTTCACCAAGCTGCCGATCCGCAAGCGGGTCGACGCCGTGCTGTCCCTGCTGATCCCGGACCCGGAGGAAGCCGCCGCCCTGTGCTCCCTCGGCGTACCGCTGGCGACCACGGTCGGCGGCGCACGGCCCGGTTTCACGGTGGTCGGCATCGACGACCGGGGCGGCGCGGAGAGCGCCGTACGGCACCTGGTGAACCTGGGACACCGGCGGATCGGCATGATCTCCGGCGCCAGCGAGCCGCTGCACTGGACCACGCCCCTCGACCGCCGGCAGGGCTACCTGGACGTCCTGGCCGACGCCGGGATCGAGCCGGACACCGCATGGGAAGCCGACGGGGGTTACACGGTCGAGGGCGGTGAGCGGGCCATGACCGAGCTGCTGGCCCTGCGCCATCCGCCGACCGCCGTGTTCGCCCAGTCCGACGAGATGGCGATGGGCGCGCTGCGCGCCCTGCGCAGGCACCGGCTGAGGGTTCCGGAGGACGTGTCCGTGGTCGGCTTCGACGATCACGAGCTGTCCGAGGTGGTCGGGCTGACCACCGTGGCCCAGCCGGTCGCGGCCCAGGGCCGGGAGGCGGCCCGGCTGCTGCTGACGCGTCTGGACGAACCGGACGCCGGGTCGCCGCACCCCGTCGAGATGCCCATCCGCTTCATCCTCCGCGAGACCACCGCTCCGCCGCACACCGGTCGCCGGCGGTAGCTCCCCCTGCTCCCCCTGCTCCCCCTGCTCCCCCTGCTCCCCCTGCTCCCCCTGCTCCCCCTTGGTTCCTCTCCTCCCCCCTGCCCCTTCCCACCGTCCGCGCACCACCCGCACACCCCGCTCGGAGGCACCACCATGATCACCGGCCACGGAAAACACCGTCGTACCGGCCTGACGGCCCTCGCCCTGCTGCCGCTGGCCGCGCTGGCCGCCTGTGGCGGCGGGGGCGGCGGCAGCGACACCTCCGCCGAGGAGGGCAGCGGCAAGGGCACCATCAGCGTCTGGGCCCACCAGGGCCAGGCGAGCGAGGCGACCGCGCTGCAGAACGCCGTGAAGTCCTTCAACTCCTCGCAGAGCGCCGTCAAGGCCGAGTTGAAGCTCATACCGGAGAAGGACTACACGAAGACCATCACCGCCACGGACGCCGCCGAACTGCCGGACGTGCTGGAGTTCGACGGCCCGACGATGGCGAACTTCGTCTACAACCGCAAGCTCGCCCCGGTCGACGGCCACGTCTCCGCCAAGACCCTAAGCAACGCCACCGACGCGATCAAGGCGCAGGGCGAGATCGACGGCAAGCACTACGGCCTCGGCATGTTCGACGCCGGACTCGGCATGTACGCCAACAAGAAGCTGCTGGACGCCGCCGGCGTGACGTACCCGACGAGCGTGGACGACGCCTGGACGGCCGAGGAGTTCGGCAAGGCGCTGGGGGCGCTGAAGGGCAAGGACTCCGACGGCAAGGTCCTCGACATATCCGAGCAGTACGGCCTGGCCTCCGAGTGGGGCACCTTCGGCTTCTCCCCGATCGTCTGGTCGGCCGGCGGCGGGCTGCTGAAGGACGGCAAGGCGGAGGGCGCCCTCGACAGCCCGAAGGTCGTCTCCGCGATGAAGACCTTCCAGTCCTGGAAGCCCTACGTCGACCCCAACACCGACGGCAACGCCTTCGCCAAGGGCAAGGTGGCGCTGAGCTGGGTCGGCCACTGGAACTACCCCGCCTACAGCAAGGCCCTCGGCGACGATCTCGCCGTGCTGCCGCTGCCGGACTTCGGCAACGGTCCCAAGACCGGGCAGGGCTCGTGGGCCTGGGGCATCGGTGCCGACAGCAAGAACGGCAAGGCCGCCGGCACCTTCCTGGACTACCTGCTGAACGACACGAACGTCGGCGCGATGACGAAGGCCAACGGCGCGGTGCCCGCCACCAAGACCGCCCTGGCCAAGAGCGACCTCTACAAGAAGGGCGGCCCGCTCCAGCTCTTCGCCGACCAGCTCGCGGCGCCCTGCGGCGACAGCGACATCACCTCCTCCTGCGTCGCCGTCACCCGCCCGGTGACGGCCGGATACCCCACCGTCACCGCCAAGTTCAACACGGCCCTGAACTCGATCTACGGCGGCGCCGCCCCCGAGGAAGCCCTGCGGAAGGCCGCCCGCGCCATCGACCGGGACTTCACCGACAACGCCGGCTACGAGATCCCGTAACCCGCAGGACGTATCGGCCCGGGCGGGCCGCCGTCGACGTGGTGACACAGCCATGTGCCGACCGCGCCCGCCCCGCCGGGAAGAGGACCCCTCCCGTGAAATCCGTGGAACCCGCGCACGCCGCGGCCCCAGGCCGGGCGCAGGCCGTCTCGTCCGCTCACCCCACGAAGCCGCCGCGTCACGCGCGCGGCAACCGTGACCGGCTGCACGGGCTGCTGATGGCCGCCCCGGCCGTCGGCGGGCTGATCGCCTTCGTCGGCATCCCGTTCGGCTACGCCGTGGTGCTCTCCTTCTACAACGTCCGCCTCGGCTCACCGCTGGAGCCCGCCTTCTTCGGCGTGGAGCACTACCGGCGGCTGTTCACCGACCCCGATCTGTCCGGCCCGTTCCTGCGGGCGCTGCTGAACAACCTGACCTTCGCCGCGGTCGTCGTACCGCTCCAGACGACTCTCGCGCTGGCGCTGGCGATCCTGCTCAACCGCAAGCTGAAGGCCATCGGCCTGTTCCGCTCCTTCTTCTTCATGCCGGTGGTCTTCCCGATGGCGCTGGTCGCCGTGATCTGGCGGCTGATCCTCGCCCGCAGCGAGCAGGGCATGCTCAACTCGCTGCTGGACGCGGTGAGTTTCGGCCACTGGGGCGCCTTCGACTGGCTCGGTGACGGCCTCACCGCGATGGGCTCGATCATCGTGCTGTCGGTGTGGCAGGGCGTCGGCTTCCAGATGGTCATCCTGCTGGCCGGCCTCCAGCAGATCCCGGGCGAGCTCTACGAGGCCTCCCAGCTGGACCGGGCCTCCCGCTGGCAGCAGTTCCGGCACGTCACCCTGCCCGGCATCCGCGGCACCCTCGTCTTCGTCGCGATGCTGACCTCGGTGCTGTCCTTCCGGGTCTTCGACCAGGTGTACATCCTCATCCGCGGCGGCGGCCTGGACGAGGACGCCACCCGCACGGTGATGTACCAGGCCGTCACCACGGCCTTCGACCAGAACAACATCGGCCAGGCCTCGGCCGTCACGGTGGTCTTCTTCCTGATCGTCGTCGCCCTGACCATCGTCCAGCGCCGCGTCGTCCGGCCCGACAACGAGGACTGACCAACCATGGCCATGACCCGTACGTCCGTACGCCGCGTCCTCGACTACACCGTCCTGGGCGTCCTGGCGTTCGTCTTCGCCCTCCCCGCGCTCTACCTCTTCCTCGGCAGCCTCAAGCCGTCCGACGAGGTCCTGAACGGCCTGTCCGGCTTCCTGCCCACCCACCTCTCCTTCGACAACTACGCAGCCGTCCTCGACAGCCTGAACTCCGACAGCACCGGCTACTTCTGGCAGTTCATGGGCGTGTCGGTGCTGCTGTCGTTCGTGGTGGTGACGGGCGGGCTGATCGTCAACTCGATGGCTGCGTACGGGCTGACCCGGCTGAAGTGGAGGGGGCAGCACGCGGTGTTCACCCTCGTCCTGCTGCTGATGCTGATCCCGTTCGAGTCGGTGGCGGTGCCGCTGTTCTACATGTTCAACGGCCAGCGCAACACCCTGTTCATCCAGGCGCTGCCGTTCGTCGCCAACGCCTTCGCGATCTACCAGTTCCACACGTTCTTCAAGAAGATCCCGCCGAGCATCGAGGAGGCGGCCCGGCTGGACGGCGCGGGGCCCTGGCGCACCTTCTTCGCGATCATCGTGCCGATGTCCCGGCCGGTGTTCGCCTCGGTCGCGATCCTCACCTTCCTGATCCAGTGGGGCTCCTTCCTGTGGCCGGTGCTGATGGTGTCCGACCCGTCCGTGCGTCCCCTGCCGCTGGAGATGAGCGTCTTCCAGGGCCAGCAGCCCCCGGACTGGGGCCAGATCCTCGCCTTCGGCGTGCTGCTGGTGCTGCCCGTGCTGATCGTCTTCGCGTTCTTCCAGCGCTGGTTCGTCGAGGGTGTGGCCAGCTCCGCCGTGAAGGGCTGAGCCGGCCCGTCACCGTCAGTGGCCGGATGCATCCTGGACGCATGACGGATCTCGAAGCACAGCTGCGTGCCGTCGTCCGGGGTGAGGTCGGGTTCGACGTCACCTCCCGGGCGCTGACGACCATGGACGCGTCGAACTACCGGCGGGTCCCGGCGGGCGTGGTCGCTCCGCGTGACGCCGACGACGTGGCGGCGGTGCTCGCGGTGTGCCGGGAGCGAGGGGTGCCCGTGGTCGCCCGCGGCGGAGGCACCTCCATCGCCGGGCAGGCCACCGGCACCGGGGTCGTCCTGGACTTCACCCGGCACATGAACCGGCTGGTCGCCCTGGATCCCGAGGCGCGCACGGCCGTCGTGCAGCCGGGGCTGGTGCTGGACCGGCTCCAGGAGGCCGCCGCCCCGCACGGGCTGCGCTTCGGGCCCGACCCCTCCACGCACAGCCGCTGCACGCTCGGCGGCATGATCGGCAACAACTCGTGCGGCTCGCACTCGGTGGCGTGGGGCACGACCGCGGACAGTGTGCGGGAGCTGGACGTCGTCACCGCGCCGGGCGAGCGACTGCGGCTCGGACGGGACTGGGCCGGGGCACCGGAAGGGCTGCGGGCCGTGGCCGAGGGGGAACTGGCGCGGCTGCGCACCGGCTTCCCGGAGCTGCCCCGCCGCATCTCCGGCTACGCGCTGGACGCCCTGCTGCCCGAGCGCGGCGCCGACGTGGCCCGCTCCTTCTGCGGCTCCGAGGGCACGCTCGGGGTGCTGACGGAGGCGGTCGTAGGCCTGGTCGAGGCGCCACACGCGCGTGCGCTGGCCGTGCTGGCGTACACCGACGAGGGCGCGGCGGCCGAGGCCGCGGCCGGGCTGCTGCCGTTCGGGCCGCTGACGGTGGAGGGGATGGCCGCGGACCTGGTGCCGTCCCCGGCCGCGCTGCCGCGGGGCGGGGCCTGGCTGTTCGTGGAGACCGGCGGGGAGTCGGCGGCCGAGGCACGCGCGCGTGCGGAGGCGATCGTGCGGGCCGCCGACGTCGTGGACGCGCTCGTGGTCACCGACCCGGCCGGGCAGCGTGCGCTGTGGCGGATCCGGGAGGACGCGAGCGGTACGGCGACGCGCATGCCGGACGGCACCGAGGCGTGGCCGGGCTGGGAGGACTGCGCGGTGCCGCCCGCCCGGCTGGGGGCGTATCTGCGGGACTTCCGGGCGCTGATGACGGCGCACGGGCTGCGCGGCACGCCGTACGGGCACTTCGGGGACGGCTGCATCCACGTCCGTATCGACTTCGACCTGCTGACGGCGCCCGGCGTCGCCCGTTTCCGCCGCTTCTCGGAGGAGCTCGCGGAGCTGGTGGTGGCGCACGGCGGCTCGCTGTCCGGGGAGCACGGGGACGGGCAGGCGAGGGCGGAGCTGCTGCCGAGGATGTACGGGGCCGGGATGGTGGGCCTGTTCGAGCGGGTGAAGGGCGTGTGGGACCCGGACGACCTGCTCAACCCGGGGATGCTCGTCCGCCCCGCGCCCCTGGACAGCGGCCTGCGCTTCTCCGTCCTGCCCCGCGAGCCGGTCGACGTGGCCTTCGGGTACCCCTCGGACGGCGGTGACTTCTCGGCCGCGGTGCGGCGCTGCGTGGGCGTCGCCAAGTGCCGCACGACCTCGGTGTCCGGCTCGGGCGTCATGTGCCCGTCCTTCCGGGCGACGGGCGCGGAGGAGCACTCCACGCGCGGGCGGGCCCGGCTGCTGCACGAGATGCTCGCCGGTGAGGTGGTGACGGACGGCTGGCGCTCGGAGGAGGTCCGGGACGCACTGGACCTGTGCCTGTCCTGCAAGGGCTGCCGGTCGGACTGCCCGGTCGGGGTCGACATGGCCACGTACAAGGCGGAGTTCCTGCACCAGCACTACGCCGGCCGCCGCCGGCCCGCCGCGCACCACGCGCTGGGCCGCCTGCCGGTGTGGCTCCGGGCGGTGTCCCGCACGCGCACGGCATGGCTGGTCAACGCGCTGTCCGCGGTACCGCCCCTGGCATGGCCGGCGAAACGGCTGGGCGGTCTCGCGCCCGAGCGGAAGATTCCACGGGTGGCGTCGCGGACGTTCAGCCGGTGGTGGGAGGGGCGCAGGGCATCCGGCCCTTCCGCAGAGGGCCCCACCGCGCGGGGCGACCTGGTCGTTCTGTGGCCCGACACCTTCACCGAGCACCTCTCTCCGGCCGTGGGGCAGGCCGCCGTGCGGGTGCTGGAGGCGGCCGGGCTGCGGGTGGCGCTGCCGCCGACGCTGCGCATGGAGAAACCACCGGTGGGCGACGGCAGGACGGTCGCCCTCGACCCGCTGTCCCTGCTGCGCGGCCGGGGCCGGGTCTGCTGCGGGCTGACGTACGTGTCGACGGGGCAGCTGGACCGTGCCCGGGCCGTCATGCGCCGCACGCTCGATCTGATGGAACCGGTCCTGGAGACCGACGCCCCGGTCGTCGTCCTGGAGCCGAGCTGCGCCGCGGCCCTGCGCACGGACGTCCCCGAGCTGCTGCACGACGACCCGCGTGCGGCCCGGCTCGCCGCGAAGGTTCTCACGTTCGCGGAGACGCTGGAGCGCCGGGCCCCCGGCTGGACGCCGCCGCGCGTGGACCGCCCGGTGGCCGGGCAGACCCACTGCCACCAGCACGCGGTGCTCGGCGACGCCGCCGACCGCCGGCTGCGGGACGCCGCCCTGCTCACCGGCGAACTGAGC